>JAIMAZ010000218.1 GCA_023511695.1 Ignavibacterium sp. | reverse complement strand
GTTTCTTTTGAATCAGTATCTGTAGTAGTTAGTCTTTCAAATCAACTTGGATTGTCTGCAGAAGCTGTTGTCGTCGGAAATGAAATAAACAATCTTAATGATTTATCAAAATATGGAATCGGAAAAGTAGCTCATTTTAAGAATGAACAATTAGCTAATTATTCCCCTACTGCATACACAGATGCAATTGCATCATTCGCAAAAGAAACCGGAGCAAAAATTCTTGTATTTCCAAACACCGCAATGGGCATTGATTTAGCACCTAGAATCGCTGTAAGATTAAATGCTGGTATAGTGATGGATTGTATGAAATTAGAAGTTAAAGATAGTGATGTTATTGCAACAAGACCAGTTTATGCAGGCAAAGCGTTGATTGATGTTAAGCTTACCAGTGATATTAAAATTTTTACTATCAGACCAAATGTATTCAAACCACAAAATGTTGATTCAACTTCAGTTGAAATTAATATTCAGCCAGTTGACACTCCAAACCTTAAAACGAAAGTAACTTCGTTCAAAAAATCTGAAGGTAAACTTGATGTAGCTGAAGCAGATATAATCGTTTCCGGCGGAAGAGGAATGAAGGGACCGGAGAATTTTCATTTGATCGAAGAACTTGCAGATGTTCTTGGTGCTGCAGTTGGAGCATCGCGTGCAGTAGTTGATGCAGGTTGGAGACCACATCGTGAACAAGTTGGACAAACCGGCAAAACAGTTTCTCCTTCGCTTTATATTGCTTGTGGAATTTCCGGTGCAATTCAACATCTTGCAGGAATGTCTTCATCAAAATACATTGTTGCAATAAATAAAGATAAAGACGCACCCATATTTAATGTTGCAGATTATGGAATAGCTGGTGATGTTTTTGAAATTTTACCTGCTCTAACGGAAGAAATTAAAAAGCTTAAATCGTAGAAGGAAATAAATTGGAAAAAGTACAGTGTGAAATAGTTGGTTTATCATCAAGTCCTGCAACTGGTGGAGCTTATGCAATATTGCTAAAAGAAATTGATGGCAATCGCCGGCTTCCTATAATTATCGGACAGTTTGAAGCACAAGCAATTGCACTTGAAATGGAAGGGATTAAGCCTCCGCGTCCGCTTACACACGATCTTCTTAAAAGCGTTATTGATAATCTTGGTGGAACTGTAGTAGAAATAATTGTTAATGAATTAAGAGAAAATACTTTTTATGCGAAGATTGTTTTAGATGTAAGTGGATTAACGAATGAAATAGATGCAAGACCAAGTGATGCAATTGCCTTAGCAGTTCGTGCAGAGGCACCAATTTATGTTACAGAAACAGTTATGGAAGCAGCTTCTTTCATTCCTACTGATGAAATTGAACAGGAAACCCCTTCAGCTCTTGATGAAGAACTTCCTTCTACTGAGAAATTACCTAAATCAAAAGAAGCTCAAATCGCTGCACTTCAGGAGAAACTGAGAGAAGCTTTGGAAAAAGAAGAGTACGAGAGAGCGGCCAAGATAAGAGATGATATTAAAAAACTTACACAGAGTAATTAAAGAATTGAAACTTCCGAAATATACGATTTGTCATTTCGTCCGAAGGGAAAAATCTTTGATTCCGATTAGATTTCTCAGTCGCTCAACTCCTTCGAAATAACATATAAGAATTTTTTCAGAAACCTCTAATATTAAGTGCTAAAAACTTTTTTGCCTATTTCGCATTCAAGACAATTTTGTTTGATACAATAATTTCTGAACATTTCTATCATTCCCTGATAATAGACGCTTCTTAATTTTTTATCCGCAATACTTAGCACTTCACTCACTTCATCTACAAGGTGATTACTTTCCTTCTGAGTAAATTGAATAAAAAGTGTGAGAACTTTTTCTGCAAGTTTTCTTTTATCAAAAATTTCAAAATATACTGTTAGAATTGGAAGAATAATATTTACGATGGTTTCATCTGCTCTGCCCAGACCGATAAAATATTTAATATCACTTCTGACTTCTTTATTGAAATTAAAATGTTTTGCCCAATATCCTTCGCCTTTTACTATTAAGAAATCTCTCAGCTTTGAAATTAATTTTTGATTATTCTGAATTCCTGTTACTGCAGTTATTATTCTACTGAATAAGTTTTTATTCAATATTCTATCAATAAGTCTGGCTCCGGCAGCTAATCTGACTGTGGGAAAATTCTGTGGTCTTAGTTTAAAGAAATGCCAATTGGTTTTATGAAAAAATACACCATCATAAAAAGGTTTTACTTGTTCCCAGTTTTCATAAAGAGTACGAATGTATTCAGTGGTTTCTTCATCCTCAAGTTTGTTTGGTTCAGGAACTAATCCGCTGATAAAGAACAATGCACTTTCAGCTTTGGAAATAAAATTTTCCTGTGGAATTTTTCTGAAGAAATGAATATCAACAGCGTGACTAAGCTTCATCATAATATCTTTGTTTTTAGAATAACCAAGCGCTTCAAAAATTTCTTCATATAAAAGCTGCTGCCAGATTTCTGCATTCTCAAAATCAGTTGAAGTAAAATTCCGTTCAGAAATTTGTTTATGAAAATCATGATTAATTTTCGGTTCACTGATCATCACTTCATTAAGCACAATCAATTCTTTCAATCTTGCAAGAAATCTATCGCATTTTTTTCGGTAACGCATCAAACCAAGTTCTCTTACAAATTTAAGTTTCAGCTCAGTTGGAGCTTCGTGAGCAACTTCACTGCAAGGCATTTTAATTTCATCTTCACCAATTTTTGAAAGCTCGGTAAGAATAGTTTGTCTTAATGGCTTAGATAAAAACTTACTTAAATTTAATGTGGGAACATGTCTTCCGCTTTGTGTAACCACATAATTTGATGATTGATTATCTGCAATGGTAATATGAAGGATAGTTTTATTATACCGTTGATTAAGATGATGCCCGTGAGAGCGCCAATCTGAGTGAAATGTATCTATTTCAACATCGCCAGGAAATGTAATATTACCAATTCTTATTCTTGCATTGTGAAAATCAGGTCCGCTAAGATTATGATTTCTTGTGCCAGGATCAATTACTTCAATTTCAGTTCCATCGGAAGTTTTTAAAACTTCACTGAATTGTTTTTCCTCCCAGATCTTATAAATAAGTTCTTCAGGAATATGGGAATTTTTCTTCACGGGAACCTCGCTTCTTCTATAAAGCTTGGATAATTAACTAATCAAAAATAAGAGAAATTCTTTTCTAAATCATCATTGAGATTATTTAAAGAAACCTCTTGCAATCTCATTCAAACTTAGAATTTCATTTTCAGTTCTGCTCAAAAAGTCCTTATTATCTGAAAGATAAATGATTCCCCTGCTAATGTTAATAAGAAAATTTTTTCTCTTATGTTCTGAAAAAATCTTAATCACATCTTGAAAACTTCCACCTTGTACACCAACACCTGGTAACAGAACGCTCAAATCATTAAATGAATTTAGGTTTGTTTTTAATTCATCAAGGTTTGTTGCACCGAATACTATTCCACAATTTTTATTAAAGTTCCAGTCATTAACCGACTTAATAACTTTCTGAAATAAGTATGAACCATTATTCAAAATTTGTTTTTCAAAATCAATTGAGCCGGGATTGGAGGTAAGAGCGAGAATAAAGTTCAGCTTCTCTGGATATTCAAGAAAAGGTTGAACGGAATCTTTTCCCATATAAGGATGGAGTGTAATTGAGTCGAAGCCGAAATGTTCGTAAATGGATTTAGCATACATCTCAGAAGTATTTCCGATGTCACCTCGCTTTGCATCCGCAATTGTAAGAACATCATCAGGAATGAATGATAAAGTTTTTTCAATCAGTTCAAAACCTTTCGCACCGAATATTTCATAAAATGCGAAGTTTATTTTATAAGCAGCAGCATATTGCTTTGTAGCTTCAATAATACTTTTGTTGAATTCAAGAATTGGTTCTTCTGAAGAGAGTAAATGTTTTGGAATTTTCTTTAAGTCGGTATCAAGACCAACACAAACAAATTTCAATTCATCATTTTTGCTTAATAATTTTTCAATAGCTTTCATTTTTAAGCATAATTTTTTCTTGTTCTGAAAATATTCATAACAATTCCGAGCATAAACATATTAACAACCATCGAACTACCGCCGTAGCTTACAAAAGGTAAAGGTACTCCAATGATTGGAAGTATCCCAATTACCATCCCAACATTGATAAGAAAATGAGTGAAGTAAACAGCTAATACTCCGACCACTACTAAACTTAAAAATTCATCTTTGGTTGTCGAAGCAATGTTCAATAATCTTAGGAATAGAATTAAGAAAAGTGAAAGGACAATCATTGCACCAATAAAACCAAATTCTTCACCAATTGCGCAGTAAATAAAATCTGTCCATTGTTCAGGAATATATTGCAACTGAGTCTGATTTCCCTGAAGAAATCCTTTACCAAAAAATCCACCGCTTCCCACAGCAACCATTGCCTGAATTGAGTTATAACCTGTTCCAAGCGGATCACTCATAGGATCAATGAATGATTTTATTCTTGCTTGTTGGTGAGGACTAAGTGCGTTATAAAGATTGTCTGTGAAAAATCCTGCTGCAAGATTAATTGCAAACACGGATCCACTGAAGAATAAATCTTTCTTGAAGAAAAACAATGCAACCAATACAATCAGAAGTGAAGCAACAAATGGAACGGATCCGAATAATGATGAGACCGCAACTAACCCAGGTGATAGAACAACAAATAATCCAAGCAAACTTATTCCCTTCCAGAAAAGAATAATCAAAATGAAAGAAATAAAAATGAATGAAGTTCCCATATCAGGTTCGAGTAAGATTAAGCCAATAGGAATAAAGCCAATAGCCAATGCAATCAAAATATCTTTGAATGAATCAATATTGTTATTCAATCTCGTGAGAAAATTTGCAAGCAGAAGTATTGTCCCAATCTTTGCAAATTCCGAAGGTTGAAAGCCGAATGGACCAAATGCAAGCCAGCTTTTAGCTCCTGATATTTTTCTTCCAATAACAAGTACTGTGAGAAGTAAAATAATTGATAACACATATCCTGGGATAGAAATAAATTTTATTGAATTTGTCGGGATAGCATAAGTAAGAAAAAAAACTATGTAAGCAACAATGGTTGCAAATAACTGTTTCTCGAAATTATTTACTGCGGCAGGATTATTCAGAGTAGAGCTATAAACTGCTGCTAAACCAATCAGAATAAGAATGGTAACAGGAATAAAAATTTTAAAGTCAAATTTATCTGATATTTTATAATCAATCCTCAACTTGTGCTCCGGCTATAACTGGTTGAATCG
>JAIMAZ010000217.1 GCA_023511695.1 Ignavibacterium sp. | reverse complement strand
TCTGAAAGCCAATACTTCCGGTGGTGATATAAAAATTTACTCCAACGATGCTTCAATTGACGCCCGCACATCAGGCGGTGATATTTCTTTAGAATATTTTGGCGAGAACAGAGGAATTGAACTTAGAACATCAGGCGGTGATATTGAAATTAAGTTACCATCAGAATTTAATGCCAATGTTGAGTTAGCTACATCAGGCGGTGATGTTGATTGTGATTTTAAGTTGAACAGAGTTGAAAAATTTAGTCGGACAAAAATTATTGGTGAAATAAATAATGGTGGTCTAAAACTTATAGCTAAAACTTCAGGTGGAGATATTGAAGTAATAAGAAGATAAGCTCTTCTACAAATGGTCGTAAAGGTGCATTATTTATTAGTGCACCTTTTTATTTTGAAATTTGATAATGATTATGAATTTTATGAGTGAAAATTTTTCAAGTTTATATTGATGAGCCACAGAATTATATATAATTTTTTTAGTGATGATGAATTACTCAGAATCTCAAACAAAATAAAAGAAGCTGAAAAGAATACTTCGGCAGAGATTGTTGTAGTAATTAAGGAAGCAAGAAAACTATTTGAAAGAAAAAAAACTTTAAGAGAGCTTGCTGAAGATGAATTTATAAAAACCGGCATTGTAAACACAGCTGAAAAAACCGGAGTTTTAATTTTCATCTTACTGTCAGCAAAACAATTTTATATTCTTGCTGATAAAAAAATCAGCGACAAAATTCCGCAACAAATTTTTGATTCAATCGCAAATGAAATGAGCAATCAATTCAAATCGGGAAAATTTTCTTCGGGAATTATTAACTGTATTGAAACGCTTAGCGAATTACTCTCACGGGATTTTCCAATTGAACCAAATGACATTGATGAATTATCAAATAAAATTTTAATCAATTAAAACCTCTTCAATCATATTTTCTACAGAAATTCAGGTCACTTAATTTTCCCTTTTTTTTTGGAACTATAAATAAGTAGTTGTGGTTTATCCTTTAACTTTCCATAAACTAATTATAGGGAGTCACTATGAATAAACTAATAGCTCTTCTCGTAACATTTCTGTTTCCTGTTGTTTCATTCTCGCAAACAGATGTTCTCTATTCTTCTAAAACTTCCGGAACCTCGAAAGGTGAGCCCATTAAAATTGAACAGACTGAAAGTACCGTAATTTTTCAGGATGATTTTAATGGTGACAATACTGAAACCGGATTAAATAGCAGAGGTTGGATTACACTAAATGTTGATGGAGGCGGAACTACCTCCTGGTTTCAGGGAAACCCAACTGTTTTTAGCGCTTATGAAGGTCCAACAAATGGTTATGTTGGTCAAAATTTTAATGGTGCAAATGGCTTTTTAATTAATCATTGGTTAATCTCTCCACCTATAACAGTTAATGCAGGCGATACTTTAAGTTTTTGGCATCGCGCACCTGATGGTAATTCTTTTGATGATTCAATTTATGTTAGATATTCAACTACTGCAGGTACAAATCCTGCTGATTTTGATGTCACTTGGGGAAGATATCTCGTAAGCGAAACTGGCTGGGCAAGATGGACAGGCACTTTTCAGCATTCAGGAACAATTAGATTCGCTATTCAATATTTCCATACAAACGGTGGCCCAAGTGGCAGCTATTCAAATTATTTTGGATTAGATTTTCTTAAAGTAACCTCTGGATCTTCAACTGCAAGAGTGCAGGTAATTCATAACTCAGCTGATGTTTTAGCTGGCGCAGTTGATGTTTATATAAATGGAACAATTGCTCTCGATAACTTTGCTTTCAGGCAAGCAACACCATTCATTGATTTACCTGCTGGTGTTACTTTAAATATTGGTATTGCACCGGGTAACAGTACTTCTGTTAACGATACTTTGAAAAACTTCCCTGTTGTTTTAGCAGCGGGTGAAAAATATGTGGTATTTGCAAATGGTGTGCTTACAAGTGGATATGCTCCAAATCCTGATGGAAGAAATATCGACTTTACATTATTTGTTAAAACTCAGGCAAGAGAGACTGGTACAGGCAGTGGTGTTGATATATTTGTATTACACGGTTCAACCGACGCACCAACTGTTGATGTTAAAGCAAGAGAAGCAGGAAATCTCGTTTTAGTCAATGATGCTGCTTACGGTGATATAACACCGTACTTTACAGTTCCTGCTAATGATTATACATTAGATTTATACTTAGCTGACGGCGTAACCTTAGTCAATTCTTTCATTGCACCTCTTTCTGGTTTAGGTGGAAGCTCCCTAACAGTTTTTGCTTCAGGATTTTTGAATCCTTCAGCTAATCAGAATGGTGCTCCTTTTGGTCTGTTCGCTGCTTTGGCAAATGGTACAGTAGTGCAGCTTGTACCGGGAGTTGTTCCTGTTGAATTATCATCATTCACAGCAACAGTGAATGGAACAAGTGTATCTCTGAACTGGACAACGGTTACTGAAACAAATAACCGTGGTTTTGAGATACAAAGAAAATCTTCTGACAATGATTTTGTTACCGTTGGTTTTGTAAATGGCAAAGGAACTACAACTCAAATTCAAAATTATTCATTTACCGAATCCAATCTGGCTATAGGAAATTATGCATACAGATTGAAGCAAATTGATTTTGATGGAACTTTTGATTTTTCAAAAGTAGTCGAAGTTTCTGTAGTAGCTCCAAGAGAATTCTCATTAGAGCAGAACTTCCCAAATCCATTCAATCCAAGCACAATGATTTCATTCAATCTGAAGACAGATGCTGATGTAACATTAAAAGTATTTAATCTGTTGGGTCAGGAAATTGCAACTTTGGTTAACGGAAGATTAACTGCAGGAACTCAACAAATTAGTTTCAATGCAGAAAACTTAACCAGTGGTGTTTACTTCTATAGAATTGATGCTAAAGGAATTGATGGTACAAATTTCTCATCAACAAAGAAAATGATATTGAGCAGATGATGTTATCTGATGGTTAGTTAGTTGCCCTCCTAAGAAGCCGGCGAAAGCCGGCTTTTTCTTTATCTGAAATTTCAATTTGCCTTCATCTCAGATTCATAATGGTCACGATATTTTTTTATCGCTTCAAAAATGTATGCAGCAAATTCTTTCTGTCCTGATTTTGTGCTAAGATATTTAGCATCAGCAGGATTGGAAAGGAATCCACTCTCAATTAAAACATTTGGCATTGAAGCTCCAACCAAAACATAAAATCCTGCTTGCTTAACTCCGCGTGACTGAAGTTTAGGATGCTTTGTAAATTCATTGTGCAGAAATTCTGCAAACTTCTCAGAATAACGCATATATGCCGCCTGAGCCATTGAAACGAGAATAAAATTTTCATCGGTAAGTTTCTGATATCGCTGAGGATTTTCTTCATACTGAATTACGCTGTTTTCAAATTCTGCAATTGCTATTGCTTCTTTTGTTCTTCCCGGTCTTAGAAGATAAACTTCAAATCCGTTTGCATCAGTTGGTTTTTTAGGAGTTGAATTACAATGAATTGAAATAAATAGTTTACCATTTTGTTCATTCGCAATTTTACCACGTTTATATAAATCAATAAAAGTATCATCTTTTCTTGTAAAAACAACCTTAACATCTTTCATTTCATTCTTAATAAGTTTACCTAGTTCCAATGCAATGCCAAGGTTTACATCTTTTTCTTTCACGCCATTAACTCCAATTGCACCGGCATCTTTCCCGCCGTGTCCGGGATCAATCACAATTACATCAAATTCCCATTTTTCTTTCTTTGGTGATTTATCTTTTTTAACAAAAAGTTTGTTATGAATGGTTATAAGAATATCATTACTTTTTTCAACATTTATTACTTCGTTCGTTGTGTATTCTGGTCCGACAAATATTTTCAATTCCAGATCATTACCAACATTTTTAGATTGAATCTTCTTTACTACTCCACCTGTTCCTTCAAAGCTTGTATTTACAATGTCGGCATTAACTTTTCTGAATACCAAAGTCAGCACTCCATCTTTAAAGGAACTAGCATAAGATGGAATTCGCTTATTTGATTTTAATCTTATCAAAGTTCCATTGGCTTTTTCATCTATCTCCAAACCGGTAACATCGTACCTTAAATCTGTTTTTTCTTCAGTTACTTCAGTCAGTGCAAAACCTTTCTGAATGATAAGTTTATTCGGAGATTCATACTTCAGAGCAGTGCCAAGAAATTTTTGTAAAACATCTGTAC
The DNA here is from genome assembly GCA_023511695.1 of Ignavibacterium sp. Classification (GTDB taxonomy): domain Bacteria; phylum Bacteroidota; class Ignavibacteria; order Ignavibacteriales; family Ignavibacteriaceae; genus Ignavibacterium. The sequence goes on along the minus strand of JAIMAZ010000217.1, from coordinate 1,096 downwards.
TGTAATACAATGGAATAAAAATCTTATCGGCGATGAAATATGTTGAAGTTGCAAGTTGGAATATGGATTGGGTGTTATCTTTTTTGTCTGTAAGCACAACAAAAGGATTTCTGGAAGATACTTTGAATAAATACTTATCATTTTTTAATTCAATTTTTTTTGCTGATTGATTGTAGTAATAATTTATCTGAAACTTATCAGCAAAATCTTTTAACGATAAATAATATGTGCCTTCTCTAACAAAAGCAGGAATTGTGGCGGTTTTATTTCCATCAATAATAACTATCTCATTTTTATTCTGATTAAAAGCAGTAAAACTGAAACATAGAAAAATTATAAATGATAAAAATCTTTTCATCATTTTATCCGATAAATGGAAGCATAAATCCGGACTTTTCTTTGTACGCCTTGAAGTCATTCGGAAGATATTTTTCAAAAAGCTTTTCCTCTTCTTTAGCACGAAGTATCAGGAATGGAATCTGAATTATTGCCAATGGGAGAAGAATAAAACTCAAAGTTGCAACAGCACCGGCAAGGTCAACAAAAATCTGAAATAAATACTGAGGATGACGAATCAGTTTATAAGGTCCAGTGGAAATTATTTTATGCTCTTTTCTGATAGCAATTTCCTGAGAGTAATAATCACCTAAAGTTTTGTACGACCATATCTGAAACCAGGAAAAAATCAGATATACAATCAAAGCCGCAACTCTGATAGAAAAATATTTTTCTTCATAAGCTAAAGTTCCTATCTGAAAAACAGCTAAGATAAGTATCAATAAATTTATTGTAGAGATTGCCAGCGGAAGAGTTTGTAAATATGTTTTAGGTTTATCGCGAAAAACCGCGACTTTATCTTTAACTCCTTTTTTTGCTCCACTTACATTTGCTGCGAATGTTACAACTATATTAAGTGCAATTAAAATATTAATTGGATCCATTTTACTTCTTAAATTATTTCGCGCAAATTTAATGATAAATAGTTTAAAGAATGAGTTACTCACATTACTTTACTCTTTTTCTCAAATCCGAAATAGGAAGTAAGAAAGGACTATTTAAAGAGCAAAAAATGGGGTATTTTCGAAAAACAAATTTT
>JAIMAZ010000216.1 GCA_023511695.1 Ignavibacterium sp. | reverse complement strand
TTTTTATTGTGTGTATTTGCTGAAGCATTGTATGCTTCATAAAATATTGTTGTGTTCTGAATTGCATACTCTATCCATTGCCGCTCCGCCAAACAGAGAGAGGGAGAGAGAGAGTATCCGTCGGCTGACGGATCGTGCCCGTGTAATTTTTAACAAATGAAATTTAGCCCTAAGTATTCCCACCGCTCACCCATTAAAAATTTCAAACTCAAATAGCAAAATATTTTTCTAAAAGTCAAGTTAAATTTTTAAGAAAAAAGTTTATGGGAATAAGGTGATGGATGATTGAAGTGTCACTCTTTAAAATTCAAAAGGCGAGCATTAACTCGCCTTCGGAAAAAATGAAACAATTTATATTTTATTAAACTTCCATAATTTCTTTTTCTTTGTGTTTCAGCAAATCATCAATCATCTTAATATGTTGATCTGTAAGTTTCTGAACTTCATCTTCGGCAATTTTTAATTCATCTTCCGACATCTTTTTTTCTTTTTGTTCCCGTTTGAGATGTTCATTAGCATCTCTTCTTACATTTCTAATAGCAATTTTTGCATCTTCACCAAATTTCTTTACAATCTTCACAAAATCTTTTCTTCTCTCTTCAGTTAAAGGTGGAACGGGTATTTTAAGGTTTGTTCCGTCAGAAACAGGATTGAATCCGAGATTAGCTTCAAGTATTGCTTTTTCAATTACTGGAACCATAGATTTATCCCACGGTGTGATTGATAAAGTATGTGCATCAAGTACAGTAAGATTTCCAACCTGGTTTAACGGTGTCATATTTCCATAATAGTCAACTTTAATTCCGTCCAGCAAAGCTGTTGTTGCTTTTCCTGTTCTTACCTTTGCTAATTCAGATCTTAAAGTTTCCAGAGTTTTGTCCATTCTGTTTTTGGCATCTTTAATTATTGGATGCATAAATACCTCAAATTGTTATTAGCTTTTTTTGGAAAGAGAAGTTTCGGTATTGTTGATAAAAGTACCAACAGTTTCACCTAGAACAAGTTTAAGTAAATTATCCGGCTTATCCATATTAAACACCATCATAGGAAGATTATTTTCCTGACACAAACTTACAGCAGTTAAATCCATTACCCGAAGATTCTGTTTAAGAATTTCAAGATAAGAAATCTTATCAAATTTAAGTGCTTCGGGATTTTTTTCGGGATCGGAATCATAAACACCATCAACGCGGGTTCCTTTTACAATTACATCTGCACCAATTTCAACAGCACGAAGTGAAGCTGCTGTATCGGTTGAAAAATATGGATGACCTGTACCTGCTCCAAAAATTACAACTCTGCCCTTTTCCAAATGTCTTATTGCACGACGACGAATATATGGTTCGGCTATTTCATCCATTTTAATTGCACTCATAAGCCTAGTATGAATACCTCGCTTTTCAATTGCATTTTGTAATGCAAGAGAATTGATCATCGTAGCGAGCATTCCCATCTGATCGCCTGTAGCTCTGTCAATTCCCTGTGAATGAGCACTTAGACCGCGATAAATATTTCCGCCGCCAATAACAATTCCTAGTTGAACACCAACTTCGTGAACTTTTTTAACTTCATCTGCAAAGAAGTCGAGTATATCAGCAGAAATTCCAAATCCCTGATCACCCATCAGCGATTCGCCACTGAGTTTTAGCAAAACTCTTTTAAATTTTAATTCAGCCACACTCTTCCTATTATTATGTGAAACTTTACATTCAAATATAAAAAAAAGGTCTTAACTAAGTTAAGACCTTCAGTAAGAATTATTTATTCTCGTCACCGAGATGAAACCGCTTAAAGTGCGCAATCTTTATCTGAGTATTGTATTTTTTGTTGTACTCTTCAATCAGACTTTTAACCGTTTTTGAATTATCTTTTACAAATGCCTGTTCAAATAAGCAATTTTCCTGATAGAATTTATTCATTCTTCCCTGAGCTATTTTTTCGAGAATATTTTCAGGTTTACCTTCTTTGCGTGAAAGTTCTTTATAGATTTCCATTTCTTTCTCGATTATGTCTTTAGGAACTTCTTCCCTATAGACACATATTGGATTCATTGCAGCAATCTGCATTGCAATGTCTCGGGACAAAGTAACTAATTCATCATTCACAGCAGTAACATTATCAAAAGTAAGCAGTACACCTAACTTTGAACCAAAATGTACATAATCCATGATGAATCCATTCGGAGCCTCAACTTTTGCAATTCGTCTAATTTCAACTTTCTCACCAACTTTTCCCATTACATCAGTAACAAGAACATTAAGCTGTGGTTCTTTGGATAAAAGCTCTTCAACTGAATTTGGTTTAAGCTGAAAAGTTTTTTCGAGTACTTCCTTTGCGAGTTTAACAAAGTCCTCACTCTTTGCAACGAAATCGGTTTCACAATTAAGTTCTACTATAACACCAAATTTATGGTCATCAGAAACCTTAGTAGAAACGATTCCTTCGTTTGCAGTTCTTTCAGCTCTCTTAGCTGCAACAGCTGCACCTTTTTTTCTTAATATTTCAATTGCTTTTTCAAAATCACCGTTGGCTTCTGTAAGCGCCTTTTTACAATCCATCATTCCGGCGCCGGTTTTCTGTCTTAATTCATTAACCTGAGCAGCAGTAATTGCCATAATAACTTTCCTTTCTAAAAATTTTTCTTATTCTGATTTAGGATTTTCATCTTCTGATTTTGCTTCAGCTTGTTGTTTCTTTTCCTTTGCCTCAGCTTTTTTCTTTTCTTCGCGCTTAGCTTCTTTTTCTTTTCTCAGTCTTTCTTTTTCAGCATTCTCTTCGGCTTTTTTCTCTTTTAGTTTTGCTTCGCCTTCAATTATAGAATCGGCAATTTGTCTGGTAATAATTTCAATTGTTTTAACTGCATCATCATTAGCCGGAATTACATAATCAATCGGATCTGGATCACAATTAGTATCAACGATTGCAAAAACAGGTATGTTCAAACGATTTGCTTCTTTAACTGCTATATCTTCTTTCTTAACATCAACTACGAACAAAGCTCCTGGAAGTTTATTTAATGTTTCAACACCTTCAAGAACTTTTTTCAATTTTTCTTTTTCTCTTGAAAGAATTAATCTTTCTTTTTTGGTAATCTTATCGAATGTACCATCAGTTTCCTGTTTCTCAATGTTGTTGAGACGCTTAACACTTTTTCTGATGGTAGAAAAGTTTGTAAGCATTCCACCAAGCCATCTTTCACTAACCCAGTTTTGCCCACATCTTCTTGCTTCAGTTTCAATGATGTTCTTTGCTTGTTTTTTCGTACCAACGAAAAGAACTTTTTTACCATCTGCAGCGATTTTTGAAATTTCATCACAAGCAAGAGTAAGCAGTTCCTGAGTTTTTTTAAGATCAATGATATGAATCCCATTTTTTTCCATAAAAATATATGGCTTCATTTTGGGATTCCAACGGCGGGTTAAATGGCCGAAGTGCGCACCAGCTTCTAACAGCTGAGTTAATTCAACTTTTTTCATTTTATCTCCTGTTTTTTTCTTCTACTTTCTTCCTCTTTACCTTCCATCCCATTTTTAATCGGGACACAGGCGGTAAATCAGAAAGTATGTTTAGTTAAAGTTTAAGTTTGAGTTAAAGTTCAAGTTTAAGTTTAAGCTCAGAGTTAAAATTATAATTTCTTTAGCCTGAACTTGAACAATCCAAATTATCTCTTCGAGAACTGGAATCTCTTTCTAGCTTTTGGTCTTCCGTATTTCTTTCTTTCAACCATTCTTGGATCTCTTCTCAAGAATCCAGCAGATTTTAATGCAGGTCTGAAATCCGGATTTATATCAACCAAAGCTCTTGCAATTCCAAGGCGAACAGCTTGTGCCTGCCCAGTAGTTCCACCACCATCAACATTTACAAATACATCATACTTGCCTTCAGTTTGAGTTACTTTGAAAGGTGCCAAAATATCTTCACGACTTAAAAGTTGTGGAAAGTAGTTTTCAAATTCTCTATCGTTAACGGTAACTTTACCACTGCCGCTTTTAAGGATAACCCTGGCTACTGAAGTTTTTCTTCTACCTACATAAATTTTTTCTGCCATTCAACTACTCCGTAAAACTAATTGGTTCAGGTTTTTGAGCACTGTGCGGATGAGCTTCGCCAGTGTAAACTTTTAATTTTTTAATGAGCTTTCTTCCAAGACGATTTTTAGGAAGCATTCCTTTAACAGCATTCTCAACTAAAAATTCTGGTTTGTTTTGCTTAACTTCCCGAACTGATGTAATCTTCTGACCACCAGGATAACCTGAGTGACGGATGTATTGTTTCAGTTCAGGACGTTTACCGGTCAGTTTAACTTTATCAGCATTTATAACAACCACAAAATCACCGGTATCCATATTGGGAGTAAAGGTTGGCTTGTTTTTTCCTCTGATGATTTTAGCAATCTGAGAAGCCAATCTGCCTAAAACCTGGTCTTTAGCATCAACCAGATACCATTTTTTATCGGCATCTTCTGACTTAATAAATTTAGTCATTTTTTCCTGTTTCACTTAAATTCCTCCGAATCCTATATAAGTCTTAAATAAAAAGAGTTTCAAAACTAAATTTTTAATGCTCAAAAGTCAAGAAAAACGGTAGTATTAATATCACGAATACTTTGAAGATTGCTAAAAGACAATAAAAAATGAGAATCCTGCTAAAAAATTCCTCGCTTAAAGTCCAAAGATTTTACAATAGCATAAAATTTTGGCTGAAATGCACGGAATTGTTCTTCGCCAACCATAATAATTTTTACTATAAAATCTTCATCCGTTTCTGTTCTGATATAAATTTCCTGAGATATTTGTCCTTCAAGATTTACGGGGTCATTAAAATACCACTCACAATTAAATTGCTTTGCTTTATACTTAAATCTGTTGGGATTGAAAATGTATTTTTCTACTACTTCAAGATGAATATAAGGAGGTGGATTATAAATTCCCTCAACAGACCAGAATGTTACTCCGTCAAGTTTATTTTTTTTGTTTTGATCAATATAAGTCCATCCTCGTGGATATTTGATTGAAAGATTTAATGTTTTCTCAGCATAAACCTGATCAAGATTTGTTGTGTCTGAAATTATTTCTTCGGGATTGATGACTACGGTGTTATTTAAATCTGATTTATTTTCCTGAATTGGTTGCTCTAGTTGTTGAGAGTTATCAGAAATATTTTCTTCAACTGGTTCTAAATCCGATTGATTTTCAGACTGAACTGATTCGAGAGTAATTAGCTGCCGATTAATTTTGGGCAGTTGATTGCTGCTTATTCCAGAAATAATTATCAATGCAAAAAAAATCAAATGCAGAGCAATTGAAGTAGCAAAACTAATGATTTTCCTTCTATTTTCTTTAGT
>JAIMAZ010000215.1 GCA_023511695.1 Ignavibacterium sp. | reverse complement strand
GACGAAGTGGTGATAAAGGGGATGCTGCGAATGTAGGCATAATTGCTTTTGATGATAATGGTTATCAAATTATATCTAAATATCTTACGGTTGAGAAGGTGAAAAAACATTTTGAGGGAATTTGTCTTGGAAAAGTTGAAAGATACGAACTGCCAAACCTTCGTGCATTAAATTTTCTACTTCATAATACCTTAGGAGGTGGCGGTACAGTTTCATTAAAGCATGATGCGCAAGGTAAAACCTTAGCTGCGGCTTTGTTGAGAATGGAATTAGAAATCGAAGATGATTTACATTAGTATTTAATAAAAAAATTGGAATTAAAATACAGGAGAAATAAATGTACGAAGATAGAATCAAACAATTGAACAACTACAGAACTAGAATAAATAATTTACGGAGTTTTCTTTGACATTGATGGAAAAGAAAAACAAATAGCTGAACTTCAAAAAAGATCTGAAGCTTCTGATTTCTGGAGCGATCAAAAATCTGCTCAGCAAATCTTACAGCAAATAAAAACATTACAATCCTGGGTTGATCTCTGGAAAAGTGTTAACAATAAAGCAAATGCAGTTGAAGAAACAATCTTGCTTGCTCAGATGGAAGAAGATGAATCTTTTGAAGTAGAAATTGATAGGGAATTAAAGGAATTAGAAAAAGCTATTGAAGAAGCTGAGTTTAAGAACATGCTTAGTGGTAAGGATGACGACAAAAATTGCATACTTACAATTCATTCAGGTGCTGGTGGAACCGAAGCGCAGGATTGGGCTGAAATGTTATTAAGGATGTATTTGCGTTGGGGCGAACGAAATGGATATAAAATGACTATCATTGATATGCTCGAAGGTGATGGTGCCGGGATTAAATCTGCAACGGTTGAAGTAGAAGGACCATTTGCTTATGGATATCTCAAAGCTGAAAACGGAGTACATCGTCTGGTTAGAATTTCTCCGTTCGATGCAAATAAAAGAAGACATACTTCTTTCGCATCAGTTTTTGTTATTCCTGAAGTTGATGATTCTATTGAAATTGAAATCAATCCGGCAGATTTGAAAGTTGATACTTATCGCTCTGGTGGTAAAGGTGGACAAAATGTTAACAAAGTTGAAACAGCTGTCAGAATTACTCACATTCCAACTGGAATTGTAGCTGCTTGTCAAACAGAAAGGTCGCAACTACAAAATCGTCAGAACGCAATGAAACTTCTCAAAGCTCGATTGTATCAGCTTGAACTTGAAAAGCAAAGAGCTGAACAGGAAGAGATTGAAAAAAGTAAGATGAAAATTGAATGGGGAAGTCAGATTCGCTCGTATGTTTTTCATCCTTACAATATGGTGAAAGATCATCGCACTGACGAAGAAACAAGTGATGTGCAAGCTGTTATGGATGGAGAAATTGATAACTTCATCAAAGCTTATTTACTTAAGTTTAATCAAAACTGATTAAGGTAAATTGAAGAAGAAAAAATCTAATAACAAAAAAAAATCGAAGATCAAGAAGGACTTCTTCAATGAAGTTTACGAGATAACTAAAAGAATTCCACGCGGTAACGTTACTACTTATGGAGATATTGCCGAAGCGTGTGGAATTCGTTCTGCTGCAAGAACAGTTGGCTGGGCTTTGAACGGTTGCAGCCCTGATATTCCTGCTCATCGTGTTGTTAATCGTTATGGTGCTTTAACAGGTAAAATTCATTTCGGTGATCCAAATTTAATGGAGGAATTACTACGCAGTGAAGGAGTAACATTTGATGAAAATGGCTGTGTTCGATTAGATAAACATTTATGGAAGCCAAAAAGGAAATAAAAGTCAGCTTGTTTTAATTTTTAATAAACTCATCAAGTTAAAGTTTCACCAAACCGACTCTTATGCTGAAATTCAAACAGTTATTCAATTAAGTGAAGGTTTCCCCATTATGAATTTTAATCGACATCATCAACAAACATTACCATTAAACCAGCAATTATCATTGAAATGCCTCCAAGTAAAAGTGCGTAAATAGCTTCGCCACCAAATATATCTCTTACAAAAAATCCTAATATTGCTGCTGCCGTAATTTGCGGAATGACTATAAAGAAATTGAAAATTCCCATATAAACTCCCATCTTCTCAGGTGGGAGTGAACCAGCTAAAATTGCATAAGGCATTGCAAGAATTGAGGCCCACGCAAGTCCTATTCCTAATTCCGAAATTAAAAGTAATTTAGGATCGTTTATAACATAGAATGATGCGAATGCAATTCCACCAATAATCAAACTTATCATATGAACCGTTTTACGATTAGTCTTTTTTGCTAACCAAACTAAAACGAATGCCATCACTGCAGCAAAACCATTATAAACAGACATCAATACACCAACCCAATCAGCCCCTTCGTTGTAAAGTGCGGAGGTTGGATCGGTTGCTCCATAAATGTGATGAGTAACAGCCGGAGTTGTGTAAATCCACATTGCAAATAATGCGAACCAACTAAAAAACTGCACAACTGCCAATTGTCTCATTGTCTTTGGCATTTTATATAAATCGTTTAGTACAACTACAAATCCACCATTAGTCTTTCCTTTGGAAGTGAGCAGTCCTGCAACGATTTGAAGAAGTCCAAATATGATCGCACCAACGAATAAAACATATAAACCATAATCATTTTCGTGAAGCACAAAGTGCAATAATAACGAACCAATAATACCAGCTATTAACCAGATAAGTCCAAGTCTGAAAAATTTATTATGTGGAATTCTTTCATCAATTCTTAAGGAGGTTGCAAGATGTTTTGCATCTTTATCTGTTTCTGAAAATTTTTTTAATTCTTCAGGAGAATATTCTTTTGTTCTGATAACAGTCCAGAGCACTGCAAGAAAGAAAACTGCTGCACCGATGTAAAATGAAAATTTAACTGAAGCGGGAATTTCACCTTCAGGAGCAGTATTAGAAATCCCGAACCAGTTTGTCATAAAATAAGGTAATGCGGAAGCAATGATTGCACCTGTTCCGATAAAAAAACTTTGCATCGAAAATCCGATTGTACGTTGTTCTGATGGAAGCATATCACCAACAAAAGCTCTGAATGGTTCCATGGAAATGTTAATTGATGCATCCATTATCCAGAGCATTCCGGCTGCAAACCATAAAGTTGGTGAGTTCGGCATTACAACAAGAGCGAGTGATGCAAGAATAGCACCAATTAAAAAGTAAGGTCTTCTTCTGCCAAGCCGATTCCAGGTTTTATCACTCATATGACCGATAATTGGTTGAACAACCAATCCGGTTACAGGAGCTGCAATCCACAATATCGGAATTGCGTCAATGCTGGCACCAAGTGTTTCAAATATTCTGCTGACATTTGCATTTTGAAGTGCGAATCCGAATTGAATACCAAGAAATCCGAAACTCATATTCCAGATTTGCCAGAATGATAGACAAGGTTTACTCATATATTTTCCTAAGTATGATTAAATTAACAACATCGAAAAATAACAAATGGTTTTTAATTTATAATTATACCACAGTGCTTAAAAAGTAGCACAGATTCATAATCTGTGCTACAATAAATGAATGAAGAACGAGAGTTATAATCATAACGAATGGAAGTTCGTTTCATAAAAATTTTTCCTAAATAGATGAAAATTCAAGATATAATAAATAAAGTATTGGCAAATCCTTTTTCATCATTTTTCTATACTCCGGCTATTTATGAAAATTCAAAATCATACTACTTCAGCAAGCCTACTGAAGTACTAACTGTTTATGGTTTGAACGACTTTGAGCCAATGTTGAAAAGAGCTGATAAAAATGTAAGTAAGAAAAAATTTGGATATGCTGTAATGAACTATGAGTTTGGTTATCTGCTCGAAAAAAGATTAAACAAATTTTTTTCTGATGAAAAACCACTTGCATATTTTGTTTTTTTCGATGAAAAAAAATGCAAAGAAATTAAATCATCATCTATCAGACTTAATTTTGAAAATGATTTTGAAGTTTCTGATTTTCATCTAAATACCTCGAAGAATGAATATTCAAACTCTATCAGAAAAATCAGAAAGTATATTGCTGATGGTGAGACTTATCAAATTAACTACACTGTAAAAGGGCTGTTCAATTTCAGCGGTGATGTAGTTTCATTTTTTTCAAATCTTGTGTTCAATCAATCAGCAAAATATATAGCTTTAATCAATTTCGGTGATGAAATTCTTTTATCAATATCTCCTGAATTATTTTTTCAGACTAATCTCAAAACCATAATAACCAAACCAATGAAAGGAACTATTTCGAGAGGAATTAATTATCAGGATGATTTGATGAAAAAGCATGAACTTGAAAATAGTATCAAGAACCAGGCAGAGAATGTTATGATTGTCGATTTGTTGCGAAATGACTTAGGTCGCATCTGTAAATTCGATTCTGTTCAAACTTCAAAACTATTTGAGATTGAAAAATATGAATCATTGTATCAGATGATTAGTACAATCAAAGGTAAGCTGAATAAATCGGTTAAGTTTTCGGATATAATCAAAAATATTTTTCCTTGTGGCTCAATAACTGGCGCACCAAAAATCAGAACGATGGAAATTATATATGAAATTGAAAAAGAAAAACGGGAAGTTTACACAGGTGCCATCGGTTTATTCCTTCCTGATAATTTAGTATTTAATGTTGCAATAAGAACTATTCAATTAGATTCTAAGTTGCAAAAAGGAAAAATTGGTCTCGGAAGCGGAATAGTTTGGGATAGTAAACCAGACAAAGAATACAATGAAGTTTTATTGAAAAGTAACTTCCTGATAAAACCTGAACCTTATTTTGAAATCTTTGAGACTGCACGAATAGAAAAAGGCAATGTAACTTTTCTCACTGATCACATTCTGCGTATGAAACAAGCTGCTGATTATTTTCTATTTGCTTTTGATGAACTAAAAATAAAAAAGAAAATTTTCAGTTTTTTAACCAAACTTGATAAAGAAAAAATCTATAGATTAAAAATAATTCTGACTAAAACCGGTAGCGTTAATATTCAAACTGAAGAATTCATTCAGAGTAATTCTCGCATAAAAATTATTCTGTCTGAAAAGAGAATAAACAGCAGAAATAAGTTTCAATACTTTAAAACCTCTAACAGGAAATTATATGACTCAGAATATCAGCATTATAAATCCAAAGGTTATTTTGATGTTATTTATCTAAATGAAAATGATGATATTGCGGAAGGTTCAATTACAAATATTTTTATTAAAAAGGGTGATGTGATAACGACACCATCTCTTCAATGCGGCATTCTTCCGGGCATTTACAGAAAATATTTTATAAGAACTCATCCTGAAATAAAAGAAAAAAGAGTTTCGATTGATGAACTAATTAATGCTGATGAAATTATACTTACAAATTCACTTAGAGGAGCTGTTAAGGTTAATGAATTA
>JAIMAZ010000214.1 GCA_023511695.1 Ignavibacterium sp. | reverse complement strand
AGGTGAAAATCAGAGATTCACCTTCTGCTGGTTTATAAAAATTAGTTTACTTCAATAACATCATTTTTCTTACTAAAATCTGACTTCCGCTTTCAAGTCTGTAAAGGTATAAACCAGAACTTAATCCTGCACCTTCAAATTGAACCTTATAATTTCCTTTGCTTAGATATGAGTTAATAAGTGTTGCCACTTCTTCTCCGATTGAATTATAAACTTTTAATGTTACCTGCTGATTCTCAGGTATTGAGAAAGATATTGTGGTTATTGGGTTAAACGGATTCGGATAGTTCTGATTAAGCAAGTAACTATTTAACGACAGCGGCTGACCATCAACATTTGTTGGTGTTGAAGCCAACAATCTTATCTGAAGTGCTGTTTTGTTTGATGATGCATCAGTTGCAGACCAAACTATTACCGGCTGACCATTGCTTAGTTGTGAAGCATTTATGAAGTTGAAATTAAGATCAACAATAATTGTTTGTGCATTTATGCTATAAACTCCCGATGGAAGCTGAATTGAATTTCCGTTTACTGTTCCGGCAATGCCATTAATCTTTGAAAAATTTCTTGAGTCTTCTATCTTGATTCTTAGTGCAAGTAAAATGGAATTTGGAAGTCTTATCATTTTAACTTCAACGAAATTATCTATACTTAAATCAGAGAAAGAAATTGGCTGATTAGCGTGATTAAGAAACAAAGTGTTTGCATTTACAAAAACTGTTAATCCGTTTAACTCAATATTATCAGAGTTAATTGCAGTTATTCTTCCGAATATTTCAATATCTTCATTGTTTTCTAATTTAATTCTCGTTGCCTTTACGGAAGTCGAACTGGTTCGCACACCTTTAACTTCTACTAACTGCCCTGCTTGTAATGAAGAATAACTGATAGGATTGTTTTGATGATCAAACACCTTAGTTGATGAGTCAACATCAAAAGTAATTCCCGCAACAGTAAGTGATGAACTATTTAATTCCGTTATTGTGCCTTTTACCTCAACTTCATTATTTATAAAATCTTCCATCTTTACTTTCGAAGCATAATGTGAACCATCTTGTCTTTTAATTCCTTTTACTTCTACAAGCATACCAACCGTAAAGAAACTGATTGTTGTTGGCATTCGGTTATGGTCAAGAAAAACTGTGTTTGAGTCAGTGTTGAATAAAATTCCACCAACTGTAATGTCATTACCATTTATATTTTCAATCTTGGCTTTGATTTCAGTCTGGCTTTGCGGATTATCTTCAAGCTTTATTCTCACGGCAAGAAATGTATTGTCTGGTTGTTTGAATGCTTTTACTTCAACTCTATCACCAACATTGAGTTGAGAAAATGATATCAGTAAATTATTTCTATCAAGAATAACTGTTTGAGAATTAACGAAAAACTCCCACTGACCTATAATTATACTATTTGTTGATTTTGATTCGATTAATCCGGTTACCTCCACTTCATTGCCGTGCTGATTATTATCATCTTCCGCTTTTACTCTTGTTGCAAGAAAATCTCCGTTAGATTGAAGCAATGCTTTTACTTCCAGCAGCATTCCAACCTGTATCATATCAAATGAAAATGGATTTCCTCTCCGACCTCTGAAAACAGTATTTGCATCAACTAAAAAAGTTGTACCATTTATATCAAAAGAATTTGTTCCTTTTGCTGATACATAACCTGTTAATTCAATTTCATTTGAATTATTAAGAACATCTTCCAACTTCACTCGTGTTGCAAGGTAAGTTCCATCACCCCTGTTGTTACCTTTCACCTGCACAAAATCATTCAACTGAAAAAAAGAAAATTGCACGATACTTCCATTTGGACCTCTTAGCTCAGTGTCCTGATCAACATAGAAAGTATAACCTTGGACAACCAACCAATCGTTGCCGAGTTGTGTAATATTTCCGGTTACTTCAAGATCTTCAGCAAATAGATTTGTGTTTAAAAGAAGCAATGCTGAAATAAATAATGCTTTAGCTGTATTTTTAAAGCAAAGGCGAATGTTTTGTGATTTCATTTTTTCGTTCCTTTCTTATTTGTTTATTCTCTTTGAAACAAGTAGTGATAAACGCAATTGAATCGTGACAAAACGAGATGAAATTAAAATGGTAGAAAAACACTCACTTTTGAATAAAAAGCTATTAAATGCTTATAATTAAATAATATTCTCTACTAGCTCCGAATTATCTTAAACTGTTAAGAAATGAGACTATAAAAATTTTTTACACTTTGGAAGTATTACTTGTAAAAGATGGTCATTTATTAGTTTTTATTAAATATTCAAAACTTTTTAAAAGTAATAGAAAGCAAAATCTGTGGCATATCAATTGTAAAATACAGATGGTTTATTGTGATAATACCAAATTAAAACAGGGAAAGTGAAAGACTTAATTCATAAAAACATTAAAGAAGTTGTTCAGAATTATTTCAAAAAATCAGATCTACAGGAATTCAACTCATTCTGCGAACAACTTGAATATAAAACCTCTCCGAAAGAAGAAGCTGCAGATACAAATAATAAGTCCAGTCTGATCTTTAAAACCCAGATTGATTTACTTATTACATTTGCTTCAAACCGGCTTGCTCAGGAAAAGCTAATTGCTCTTTTACTTCACTTAAGTAAAACAGCTATAACAATTGGTGAGTTTTCTACCTCAATTGAAATTGCAGAAAAGCTTTCTGAAATAACTGAAGGCGAAAAGGACTATGAAAACATTCTTGCAAATGCTTTGCTTACAATTGGAGAAATTAAAAGCAGACAAGCAGACTGGGAAACCGCATTTAATCATTTAAGAAAAGCAAAAGAATTATTCCTGAAGAAAAAAGATTATTCCGGTGCTGCAAGATGTGAAAACATAATCGGAACAATCTATGGAGATATGGGCGACCTCAAACAAGCTGTGGAATCATTTGAAGCAGCTCTTGATCTGGCTCAGGATAAAGAAGATTTTATGATGCAGGGAAAAGTTGAAATTAATCTTGGAATTGTTAATACCATTCTGGGCAAATTCGATTCTGCACTTTCATATTTCAGAAGAAGTTTGCTAAGTTTTGAAAAAGTTGGCGACTTTATGCGAATAGCAGAAATTCATCAGAATCTTTCGATGGTTTATTTGAAAAAGGAAGATTATGATCTTGCATCAAAAGAAGTTGATGAAGCAATTTCTGCATCAAGAAAAATTAATTATCTGCAGGAGTTGGGAATTTCTTATATCACAAAAGCACTTATCGGAACAAAGACATTTGATTTTGAGATTGCAAATGCTTTTGCTGATAAAGCGATGGAAGTTGCTTATAAGTTAAGCGACAAACTGACAATTGCAGAAGTTTATAGAATTAAAGGTATTATCCAGAGAAATCTTAAAAACTATACTCTTGCAGAAAATTTTCTGCTTACAAGTTTGCGCCTGAATAAAGAAGCCGGTAATCAGTTGAATGTGGCAGAAACTTCTAATGAATTGGGTTTACTTTACAGAGATATGGGAAGAATAAAAGAGAGCGAACAGCGATTTAAAGATGCACTGGATTATTATCGTGAAATTGAAGCAGAACCGGAAATAGCAGAGATTGAAGCAGTAATGAAATTACTGAAATAATTTTTTCTTGGCTCTCCCCCTAATATGTTCGGGAAAAAGGGTTGCTTTTAGCGCTTGCAACCCTTTTTCAGTTTAAAGATTTTTTATTAAAATCCCCGCATTCCACTCATCATTATACCACCGAGAGCAATGGCTCCAACAATAGCTCCGATTATGAAGTAAATTACAATCGTGATGATAATTACAACAACGGTATATCCAACAACTTTATCTGAAGGAGAACCTTTTACTATGTTTAATCCCAGATAAAGAAGATATAATGAATAAAGTCCGAGTATTCCAAGAATTGCTAATACAGGAATTATCTGAAAAATTCCTGCAACCCAAACAGCAGTGTAGGAGTAAACAACAACCTTTAATGAACTGACCATATCTTTTGTTGCGCCGAACGAAGGAGCCAGTGCATCAACAATAAATGCCACGAGATAAATTCCAGCAAGCGATAATACATAGTAAAGAACTGCGTATATCAATCCATTAACAATTGGAACTTTGAATGAGCCAAAGGGACCAAGAGATATTCCAACAAATGATTGTCCTATAAATCCCGCGACTGCAGGAATAAGTGCAAGAATGAGAGCATACTTTGTGAATAAATCAGCAACAGTGCTTTGTTCGTTTTTAATTACTTCCCATTCTGTTTTAGGTGAAACGAGAATGTTTTTTGCTCTTTCAAATAAGTTCATATTACGCTCCTCTATTGATTGATGGATAAGGTTATTTTTCTATTCCAAAATCTTTCAAGCCTTCAAGTTTTCCGATGTCTATCATATCAAGTGCAGCTTTCATTTCATCCATTGAAACATTATCACCATTGATTTCAACCACAAATCTTTTTGCTACCAAAACAGATATATCACCATTCTGATATTTATTATTATATTTTTCGTAACCTTTATTGCCTTTATAAGTAAAAGTTTTTTCATATCCATCATCAGTTTCTTTATCTATTTCAGCCATATACCAACCATAAGCTGCAAATGCGCTCAGTCCCGTAACACTTCCAAGATCTGTTATTTCAATATCTATACGTTTATTTCCCTGTTCTTCTCTGTAATCAGCATCAGCTTTAGAAATATTTATTCCCATTGCAGATGATTTTTCACCGCTTGCATTTGTTCTTTTCAGTGTTCCGATTTGCTCAGGCAGTAATGATTTCAGATCGCGGAAATCGACTGGATTAACTTTCTTTCCTTCATTAAAAGATTCAGAAAGATTTTTCATATTCTCGGCAAAATTTTCAAGATCGCCTTTGTTATCGCCAGATTCAGATTTGTTTGTTTGATTTTCCGGATTTTGTTTGTTCTCCCCACAACCAAAAATAATGAACAGAGCAATAGATAAAGTGACCAAAAATCTTTTTATCATTTTTGCCTCCCAAATGATATTGGTTAAGAAGTGTATAGTTTGTGCACAAGAAACTTAAATAAATTATCTATTCATCTCAATAGTTTCAGAATGAATATTTCAATCGTGCAAAAATTGAATTGCCAAAGCTTCCGTATTGAGAATATTCGTCTCCTTCAAAAAGCAGAGCAATAAGATATAAATCAAGATTAGTAACAATGGAATAAGATAATGAAGGAACTATCACATAAGATTTATCATCCGGATTTAAGATTGTAAATATACCTGCTCTTGTTAAGGGAGAAATGTTGTAAGAAAATTCCTAAAACTATCTCGACTTGACAGATCCCTCGTTAAGCTCATAAAAATTTAAACATTTGTCTTTGGTGGCTCAGATCGCCCGATCGAGGAACATCCCCAGGAAAAGCAGAAATAAGTAAGGGCTGGATAACTTGTACAAAAACCAGGC
>JAIMAZ010000213.1 GCA_023511695.1 Ignavibacterium sp. | reverse complement strand
ATTGTTAACTTTAACTCAAGATTATCCAGTATTTTTTTCGATAAATTAAAGTCTAACAGATTTCTTGGAAATTCGTAAATGTCATCCCCGGCGAAATTTGCTGTTTCATAAATTCTTTTCCCAAATCGGTTATAAGATAAATTTGAAGATATTCCCAATGGAATATTTGAATAACTTAAAATCAAATTAATTACATAAGGACTTTGTCCCTGCATTGGTCTTAGAGTTCTTCCTGTACCTTGATTTGTCTCTTCAATTTCAGACCAGATTCGAGAGTAATTTGACACTAATGTAAGGTTTTCTAAAAGTGAGGTTATAAAGCCAAGAGATGTTCTATATTCTATTTCAAAACCGTAATTTCTTGCAAAACTTGCGTTCGCAAATGAGCGATCATTTTGACCAGTAGATACCACAAATACTTTTTCAATTGGATTTCTTATTTCTTTAAGGAATAAACTAAAGGAAATAATTTCATTAACTTCTGGAAAAGTTTCAAATCTTATATCATAATTAGATATGTTAGCTTGTTTTAGGTCTGGGTTGCCTCTTACTTGAGACTGATCTTCAAAATTGTAATATAAAAAAGGAGCTATTTCTCTAAATTGAGGTCGGTTAATGTTTCTACTAAAAGATAATCTTAGGTTGGAAATATTATTTAACCTGAATATCAAAGCTACTGCCGGCAATAGGTCGTGATTAAATTTATCAACATTAATTGGTTTCCTTCCGCTTGCCAAAGATGAGGTAGTCCTCAATCTTAGAACATAATTTTCTATTCTGGCTCCAGTAATTAATTCCATCTCGAAGTCAAATATGCGGAATGGTATTTCTGTCATCAGATAGTATGCGAAAAGATTATCACTTGAAGTATAATCATTTGAAGGGTCATAATATTCCCTCATCACAATGATTCTTTTTTTGAAATTTTCAACTGAGTAAACCGAATCTAAATCATAATTACCAATAAGACGGGAAGCAGTTCCAGTTGGTGAAGTAACAGAAAGCAGTCTGGCGTTGAATGTTCTTGAACTCTTAGTATGAAATATTCCCACCTTCCATTTTAAGAAACCAAGATTATTATCTAAATCAATTCCTAACCCTCGTTTAAACTCTCTTAGGTAGGAATAATATCTTCCACCAGCATACAGTTCAGGGTCTCGTGGTATATAAGCCAGAAACGGAACAGTGGTATTTGAATCCGAAATAGACCTTGTATAAACACTTCTTCTGAAATCAGGTTCATTTCTGAATGATGATGAGTATGAACCTCTCCAATTAAGATTCAATCCATTTAAGATTGGGAGAAAATTTGTACCGCTTAATTGAGTTGATACCAAATTTCTGGAAGTGAAGTGAAGAGCTGTAATTATTCTTTCATCCTGATAATCATACTTAAATCCTCTTAATCTTGTTACTTCATCATCTGTGTTAATAGTAATGGTATTCTTTAAACTTATTTTATTCTTTAAACCTAATTTATATGAAAGATTTACTATTGCTCCCCAATAAATGTTTTTAGTATACTTTTTACCGTTATAATCAAAAAATAGAGTTTGATTTTCTTTGCTCTCAATATCTTTAGTGGCAATTTCTTTAGTATTATTACTAATCTTATAAGTTAAAGAACTAATGAAACCTAAATCATTATCAAATAAAGAAAATCTGTTGGCATAGGTTAACCCAAATGATTGATCCAAAATTGCTTTTGAAGACTTTAAGCCCCATTTATCATTCAATAGCGATGAATAATAAAAACGTGTAGTATCTCCAAATTGGTTATCTAAACTTTTATACTTTAAAGGATCCGGAAATTCTTTCGGTAAGTCTCTAAAACCATTATCGAATCCAAGGAAGTCAGTACCGCTTCCTTCATATGTTGAGAATGATTTTGTCGAAACATTATTAACAAAAGAAGTAGAATAACTAAATGTCAAAATTTCTTTTTGAGGAAATTCAATTGTGTTTATTTTTACTAAACCTCCGGTAAAGTCGCCAACTTCATCTGGAGTAAATGATTTTATGACAATTGTATTTTCAATAAGATTAGAGGGAATTAAGTCAAACGCAAAATCTTTTTTGTCAGGTTCTGAACTTGCTAAAGGCGAGTTATTCAGAAGAGCAGCATTGTACATTTCGCTCACCCCTCTAACATAGATATATTTATTGTCTAATAATGTTATGCCAGGAAGTCTTCTTAGTGTTTCTCCAGTAGTATTATCAGTAAGTCTTTTAATCTGTTCTGCGCTTATTCCATCGCTAATCTGATTTGATTTTTTCCTTTGATTAAGCAATGCTGCTTCATAATTATTTAATACCTCTCCAACAACAAGAACTTCTTCTTTCAATTCAATTGCTGTGGGTTTGAGCGAGATATTTAAATAAGTTACTTCACCCTTTACAACTTTTACTTTTTCAACTTTTTGTGTTACATAAGAAATGTAAGAGAAAATGATTTTATACTCACCTGCCTTAATATTTTTTAGTTCAAATTTCCCATCTAAATCTGAAGAAGTTCCGATATTTGTAGCTTCAATAATTATGTTAGCCCCAATTATTGGCTCGCCATTTTCAGCGTCTATTACTTTACCCGCGATTGAACCGTATTCGTTTTGTGCAAATAAGCTAAATTTCAGAATTATGACCAGTATTATTAAATGGAAAAAGTAAAAATTTTTCATCTAATTGCCCTCTTAAACTTTTTGATTTGGTTGCCCAAACTTAATCGTGGTATATTAACTCAGAGTTAAAAGCGAATTATGAAAAGATTAACTTATTGTTAAGCTAACGTTAAGAGAGGGAATGTATTTTAACTTTAATTAAAACAATTAAAGTATTTTGAAATATGAGGTTAATATTCTTTTAAAAGAAAAGTTTTTTTCTGTCATCTAAAATTTATTCTTTATTAACTACATAAACACCTAAAATTATCAAAAGCCCGCTGAACAACATTAAGAGAGTAATTTCTTCTTTAAGAAATAACCACGCTGATAACACAGTAACAAATGGTTCTAAATAAAGATATGCACCAACTTTTGCAGATTCCATTTCACGAAGTGAATAAGCCCATATAACATACGAAACACCGGAACACAACAATCCTAAAAATAAAATGCTAGTCCAGCCAACTGTAGAAAGGTGAATAACAGAGTCAATTACTTTTTGATTTATGTTGAAAGGAATAATTATCAAAGCCATCAGGATGAAAAGATAAAGTATTGTCATAAGCGGAGAATAGTTGAGAGATATTTTTTTGTTTATAATCGAATAAACTCCCCATGTAAATGAACTAAATAACACAAGTAAATCACCAATATTTTTTACAAGATTAATATTCATTGGATTGCCTTTGCCGACAAGTAAAATCAATCCTATAAATGCAATGGCGATACCAGTGATTTTTATAAGGTTGAGTTTTTCTTTAAGAAAAATAAAACCCAGCAGAGCAATAAAAATCGGCGCTGTTCCTATTATCCAGCCAGTATTTGCAGCAGTAGTATATTTTAATCCTGTTATCTGAATCCATAAATGAAAAACAGCAACTGCAGCAAGTAGCAAAATCTGCAAATGATTTCTGAGATTTATTCTGAAATCTGCTTTAGTGAAAAGTGCAACAGCAGTTAAGAGTGCTATTGCAAGAATAAGTCTTAATGATATTATACTTTCAGGTGAGATTTCCTCAAGCAAAAATTTGGTTGCAATAAAAGAAGCTCCCCAAAATATTACTGCAAGCAGCGGAAGCCAGTATATGTATTTTTTCTTTCTGATGAGCTGAAAAGAAAATTTATTTTAAAGGATATTTATTTATCTGATAATACTTGATTGTGTTATTTCGATCTCTCGGTTTTCTTAGCTGATGAATAATTTTCAAGATCGTAGTTAATAACTTTCTCAGGCATCGGAAGTTTTACAATTTCAACTCCGGCATCTTTATAAAACTGAGTAGCAAGTGTATCGTGGAAATCAGAAAACACAACTACTCTTTTTATTCCGGCAGCGATAAGAGCTTTTGCACAGGTTGTGCAGGACATATTCGTAATGTAAGCCGTTGCACCGCTGGTATTAACACCGTGTCTTGCTGCCTGAATAAGAGCATTCATTTCAGCGTGATTTGTTCTGACACAATGATTGTCAACAATAAGACAACCAACATCTTCACAATGAGGTTGACCAGGAAGAGAGCCATTATAACCTGTTGCAAGAACAAATCTGTCTTTAACAAGAACACAACCACAATGCATTCTCGGACAGGTTGCTCTTTCAGAGGCAAGCATTGCAAGTTTAAGAAAATATTCATCCCACGAAGGTCTTTTATTATTTGCCATAATTAAGTTTAATGATAATTAAAAAATTCGGAAGCAAATTTATGATTTTTATTTATTCGTTAGCAATATAACCAGAAATGAAAATAATATTGTAACTTCTTTTGGGTTTAATACAAAAAATAATAAGTAAAGTGTAATACAATCATATCTCAGCTCTACAGAGCTGAGCAATAGTTAGGTTATGCCTGAGTAAGAACACTTAAAAAGAACAAGTTGTAAAATAATTTTACTAAAACAGTGATAAGAAAGAAAAAAGATTAGAAAAAATTTAATTGAGCTATTGACAAAGAGGAAACAAGAACAAGTTTACCCCAAATCCGCAAGACAGAGGACAAACGAGAGTGTTTGAGCCGGGAAGACACTATAAAGTCTTTACAGTAAACTTTAACGGCAGTAACCTTGTATGGACATTGAACGGAAGGACATCAACGGCAAACAGTAATTCAGCGCCGTGCGATTAAGAATTTAGAATTAAGAATGTAGAATGTAGAATTAAAACTCTGTTCCGTTAGCAAACGAACTTTGTGAAATGGACTGAAGAGAAATACTTACACAGAGAACCACCGAGAATTCACAGAGAGATACAGAGAAAAACAATAAAACAATGGAATTAAAAAATGAAAAGTAAAACAATCAAACTCTTAATTATAATCTTACTCTCAATGTTAACCTATGCACAAAACACATACAATGTACAGCCGGGAGTAAAGAACAACCAGATAGTATTGGAGTTATCCAATAATTCAATAACAGAAACAGTACAAATAAAAATCCTTCCCAACACCTCTATAGGAGGGGTTTATGAAAGGATAAAACTCACAAATGAAAAAGAGAAAAATGTTGAATTACTTCCAGAAGAAACAAAAGAAATAGTATATACTTTTGATGTAGATTACAATATCGGGAATGTTGAAGCTGATACAATTGAATTTATGATAACCGATAACAAATCAGTTTACTTAACCAAACAGTTTATTTTACAATATTCATTACCAGCAGAATACAAGTTAGAACAGAACTATCCTGTATTGGTTCAGCGGAAAATGGAATTTCGAGTTAATTAAGTAAGGTAGATTAGCTGGCATATCTAACCTCAATTCT
>JAIMAZ010000212.1 GCA_023511695.1 Ignavibacterium sp. | reverse complement strand
TTATGATAGGTTATAGATTTACTAAATACATTCCTACAGAGGAAAAAGCAAAATCTGCTTTTGAAAATTTACTGAAGATTTTTCTTGACTTACTGCTCATTACTTCCGGTAATGTTTCAGAAGCGCTTGACTGGATGAATCAGATTGACCGGCAATACAAATTAACTTCTGATGAATATGGAATGGGCGATTTTATCGAAGACCTGAAAAAAAACGGGTATATTAAAGAAGATGAAAATGGAATTCAGCTTTTTCCAACTGCAAAAACTGACAGAACAATCAGAAAAAAATCTCTGGAAGAAATTTTCAGCAAGATTAAGAAATCAATGAAAGGAAATCATCAGACATTCTCTCCAGGAATTGGTGACGAACCAACTTCTGAAAGAAGAGAGTATCTTTTTGGTGATATGATAGAACAGATTGATATTACAGGTTCAATAAGAAATGCTCAGGTCAATCATGGAATTGATGAATTCAAACTAACTGAAAACGACCTTGAAGTTGAAGAAAGAGATTTTAAATCTTTAACATCAACAGTTTTAATGATTGATATTTCCCACTCAATGATTCTTTATGGCGAAGATAGAATAACACCTGCTAAAAAAGTTGCAATAGCTTTATCAGAATTAATTTCTACTAAATATCCTAAAGATACACTTGATGTAATTGTATTTGGGAATGATGCCTGGCAGATTGAAGTGAAAGATATTCCCTATCTTCAGGTTGGGCCTTACCATACTAACACGGTTGCAGGATTGCAGCTCGCAACAGATATTCTTCGTAGAAGAAAAACGAATAACAAACAAATTTTTATGATTACTGACGGCAAACCAACTTGTCTTAAAGAAGGATTAAAATATTATAAAAATAGCTTTGGATTAGACAGAAAAATTCTGAATAAAACTTTGGATCAGGCAGCGGTTTGCAGAAAACTCGGAATAACAATCACTACTTATATGATTGCCCGTGATCCTTATCTGCAAGAATTTGTCAGAGAATTTACAAAAATTAATAATGGCCGCGCTTTTTATAGTTCACTTAACGGGCTGGGCGATTTCATTTTTGAAGACTACATAAGAAACAGAAGAAAGAGAGTAAGATAAATTTTATGGATATTACAAAAATCAAAACCATTGGAGATTTGAAGAAATCAGGATATAAAACTCTTACTGTTAAAGAAGAGCTTAGAAAAAACATGATCGAATTCTTAAAAAAAGATAAAAATCCTTTTGATGGAATTATTGGTTACGATGATACTGTTATTCCGGAACTTCAAACAGCAATTTTATCAAGACATAATATCATTTTACTTGGTTTAAGAGGACAAGCTAAAACCCGGGTTGCACGACTATTTATAAATCTCCTTGATGAATACATCCCTATTGTTGAAGGTTCTGAAATAAATGATGATCCATTCAATCCTATTTCAAAATTTGCTAAAGATACAATTAGAGAGTTTGGTGATGAAACAAAAATATCATGGGTTCATCGCTCTGAAAGATATACTGAAAAACTAGCAACACCTGATGTAACTGTAGCAGATTTGATTGGCGATGTTGATCCGATCAAAGCCGCTTCATTAAAACTTCCCTATTCAGATGAACGAGTAATTCATTTTGGTCTTGTTCCCAGATCACATCGAGGAATTTTCGTAATTAACGAATTACCAGATCTTCAGGCAAGAATTCAAGTTGCGCTTTTTAACATACTTCAGGAAAGTGATATTCAGATTCGCGGCTTCAAAATAAGATTGCCGCTTGATATCCAATTTGTATTCACTGCTAATCCTGAAGATTACACAAATCGTGGCTCAATCGTTACTCCGTTAAAAGACAGAATAGATAGTCAGATATTAACTCATTATCCAAAATCAACTTTTGTATCCCAAAAAATTACCGAACAGGAAGCTCAGTTAACCAAAGAACAAAAAGAGAAGATTATCGTTCCGGATTTGCTCAAACAAATAATTGAACAAATAGCATTCGAAGCTCGTGAAAGTGAATATGTTGATGAAAAAAGTGGAGTGTCAGCAAGATTGACTATCTCTGCTTTTGAAAATCTTGTCAGCTACGCTGAGAGAAGAAGAATTTTGAATCACGAAAGCAAAACTACTGCTCGTGTTAATGATTTAGTTGGAGTGATTCCTGCAATCACTGGAAAAATTGAACTTGTTTATGAAGGCGAACAAGAGGGTCCTGCAAAGGTTGCACAAATATTAATTGGAAAAGCTATCCGTTCTGTTTTTGAGCAGTACTTTCCAAATCCTGAACAAATAAAAAAGAAGCAAGCACAAAATCCTTATTCTGCTATAATAAGCTGGTTCAGTAAAGGCAACAGCGTTGATTTACTTAGCTCGATGTCTGATAAAGAATATTCAAACGTTCTCCGTTCGATTCCAGGACTGCAAAAAGTTGTAGATGAGTTTCAGCCTGATGCCGATGAAAATATGACTTTACTTTTTATGGAGTTTATAATCTTTGGTTTGTCAGAATTTTCATTGCTTAGCAAGTTCAGATTGGAGAATGGAATGCAGTTTAAGGATATGCTTAGCTCTATGTTTAATATTAATTCTGATGATGATTTTCAGGAAGATGGAGACTCTGATTTCTTCAAATAATCTTTTTATCTTTGCTGAAGAAATTTCTTCGGTTAAATATTGAATTCTGAAAAAAAGAAAATAATTATAATTGGACCCACATATCCTTATCGCGGTGGTAACTCACTTTATGTCTCTTTTGTTTACGAAATCCTTTCAAAAGAATTCGATGTTAAAATTTTTAATTATAAACTTCTCTACCCTTCTTTTCTTTTCCCTGGGAAAACACAATTTGACACAAGTAATAAAGTAAAACAAATACCATCTGAAAGAACTGTTAATTCATTAAATCCTTTCAACTGGATTAAAGTCGCTTCAAAAATTAACTCCGAAAAACCTGACTTGATTATTTTCGATTGGTGGCATCCTTACTTTGCTTTCTGTCATTTTTTTATAAGCTCATTTATTAATAAAAAACTTAAACGAAAAATTTTATTCATTACTGAAAATTACATTTCACACGAAGGACATTTTTTAGAAAGAACTTTAACCAGAATTGGACTTCATCATGCTAAATTCTTTGTAGCTCTTTCTCAAAAAGTTGAAGATGAACTAAAAATAAATTTTCCTGAAAAGAAAGTATTCCGTTCAGAACTTCCTATTTACGACCATCTGACAAGCAACACAGATGATATAAAAATTCTTAAGAAAAATTTTTCAATAGAAGATGATGATAAAGTTATTTTGTTTTTTGGTTATGTAAGAAAATACAAAGGACTTGATATTTTAATTGAAGCTCTTTCATTGTTGAAGAATCGGTTCGACACTTTAAAGCTTCTTATTGCAGGAGAATTTTATGATGATAAAAAATTCTATACAAATTTAATTGATAAGCTTAATTTGCAGGATAGAATAATTCTTCGGGATGAATATATTCCAAACGAAAAAGTAAAAGAATATTTTCTCGTTTCAGATGTTGTAATACTCCCCTACCGAAGCGCAACACAAAGTGGAATTCTGAATCTTGCGTATGGATTCAGAAAGCCGGTAATCGTTACAAAAGTTGGTGGACTATCGGAGTTTG
The DNA here is from genome assembly GCA_023511695.1 of Ignavibacterium sp. GTDB lineage: Bacteria > Bacteroidota > Ignavibacteria > Ignavibacteriales > Ignavibacteriaceae > Ignavibacterium. The sequence continues at coordinate 1,811 of JAIMAZ010000212.1, read as the reverse complement.
TTATCAACGAGTCAACCGGTTTGATTGTAGAAGAACCGAAAGCTGAACTAATTGCAGAAGCTATCGGGAAATATTTTAGTCTAGCTGGCAAAATAGGTTTTAATAAAAATATTTCTGAGTTTATAAAATCCAATCGTTTTAACAACCTTAATGAAATCATCACTAAAGTTTTAGAGGATTGTAATGAAACTTAAAAATGATTGCATTCATTTTCCCGGTGACAGACCTTGCTGGCCAAATAAACAATTCGGAAACACTTGTGATAATTGTGAGTATTATAAACCAATTAAAGAAAAAATTCTCATCATTAAATTTGATGCAATTGGTGATGTGCTTAGAACAACTTCAATTCTTCCTTCAGTTAAAAGAGAATTTCCTGAAAGTCAAATAATCTGGTTAACGAAATCAAATGCAACTGATATTTTTATCGGTAATGATTTGGTTGATGAGGTGCTTGCAGTTGAAAACACTTTTACTCTGCCAAAACTTCTAGCGCAGAATTTTGATTTAATTCTTCATCCTGATGCTTCACCAACTAGTGCTGCTTACGCTAAAATAATTTCTGCTAAAGAAAAGAGAGGTTTTACTGTTGATGATAAAGGGAAAGTTGTAACATTAAACAATGAAGCCATTGAATGGTTTGAAATGGGAGCATTTGATCAGTTAAAAAAGGCAAACACTAAAACTTATCAGGAAATAATTCACGCTTTACTGAAGTTAAAATACAATAAAGATGAAATAATTTTGAATTTAACAGAGTCAGAAAAACAATTCAGAGATAAATTTTGTTCTGAAAATAATCTAAATAGATTTAAATATCTTGTTGGATTGAACACCGGTGGAAGCCGCCGCTGGAAATATAAAAAATGGAGACTTGAAGGATTCAAAGAAGTCATAACTGAACTTGAAAAATTTCCTGAAGTCGGAGTTCTTTTGTTTGGCGGAGACATCGAAGCAGAACTTAATTCAGCTCTTAAAGAACATTCACAACGAATCATAGATACCGGTACAAAAAATTCTTTAAGAGAATTTTTTGCACTCATTGATTTAGTTGATGTGTTAGTAACCGGTGACACTTTAGCTTTGCATGTTGCAACTGCTTTGAAAAAGAAAGTAATTTGTTTGTTCGGTCCAACTTCAAGTTCAGAAATTGAAGACTATGGTAGAATTATCAAAATTGTTCCAGATATGGATTGCCTGGTCTGCTATAAACCGGATTGCGATTTTGTACCTAATTGTATGGAGAAAATAACTTCAGAAATGGTGATTGAGAAAATAAAAAGTATAATCGCATAATAGAAGTAATAAATTACTTAATATCTAATTCCATTTCTATTTTAGCATCATATTCATTCAACCATTCTCTTACTGAAAATTTCAATAATAGACAATAGAAATAAAATGCGATAAAAGGTAACAATAAAAAGTACTTACCTAAAAATAAATCCTTAACAATAAAATAAATTATGATTGATGGAATGATTATGAATGCTACCAATGATATCAACCAGCCGTATCTTTTTTCAATTATTAAAACATAAGCAATAAAGGGAATAAAAAACTTTGCAGCACCAATCACAAAAAACAAAGCTATAGGAAAATTTCCTTCTGTACTCTGAAATAATAGAAGAGTAAGTCCAGTAAGTATTGGTGGATAAGTAACTTCCAATTCTAAAATTTTGCTTAGTTTAGAAACCAAATCATATCTGACGATTGAATAGGATACCATAAAAGAATAAAATTTTAATTAAATATTTTTATCGCACATTTAAACATATAAATAAAAAAGCCGACTGAAAATCAGTCGGCCT
>JAIMAZ010000211.1 GCA_023511695.1 Ignavibacterium sp. | reverse complement strand
ATATTTTTTTCTAAAGCAATCTTATATGATTTTACTGAATCGATAAATCCCGGACGAACTTTGGAAAGTAATTCATTATAAACATTGTCATCAACCTGATAGCCATTTTGTTTAGCAAGATGAATCCAGTAAAAAGCTTTTTCCCAATTTCTCGGGACTATCAGATTATCTGTATATAGAATTCCGGAAACATATTGTGCCTGAGGCATTCCTTTGGAGGCTGCTTGTATAAAATATTTAAATGCTTCAAAAGGATTCCAATCAACTCCCCAGCCATTAATCAAAAGAATTCCGTAATTGTAAGCAGCGGCGCTCAAATTAAGATCTGCAGCAGATTTTATCCATTTAACAGCTTGTGCGGTATCTGCAGCAACTCCCTCACCAAGCAATAATCTTATACCAAGTTCGTGTTGAGCGAGCGCATCGCCTGCATTTGCTTCCTGTATCAGCTTAAATTGCTGAAGTAATTGATAAGACAAATCTGGTCTGTAGAAATAAGGATTATTTTTTTGTGGCCGGTTTTTCTTGAAAGCCAGACTTTGTGTTGTATCCTGTGAGTAAATATTAATCGCAAATAATACAAACAAAAAAGTGAAAAAGTATTTTTTAGTGAAGAAGATCAAAATTTATTTCTGAAGCTTTGTTAATTATTTTGTTATTGATTACAAATTTATGATTTTTCTTTTGATTAATTAGTAGAAAATTCGTGTCATTAGATTGTTTAAGGAAAGAGAAATTAAGTTGAAACCAATTAATACGAAAAGTGAAGTTGTAGGATTTTTTCGTTTATGGTTGTGATGAAATTTTGGATGTTAAAAGAACAGAATTTGCAATGAATTGAACCGATTGCGGATAACAAACTTATTTCACATGTTTTTACAATTTAATTGATAATCAGATGCACTTAATCTATATTTGAAAGCAAAAAAAATCAGAATGTCACCACGAAAAAAAGTTAAATTTATCTTTGTTACCGGCGGAGTTGTTTCCTCTTTGGGAAAGGGAATTACTGCCTCTTCACTCGGTCTTCTTCTAAAACAACGCGGATTCAGAGTTACTATTCAGAAATTTGATCCCTACATCAATGTTGATCCGGGAACAATGAGTCCTTTTCAACACGGCGAAGTTTATGTTACTGATGATGGAGCCGAAACTGATCTGGATTTAGGTCATTATGAGCGCTTCCTAGATGTTAATATGACACGTGCAAACAACACAACTACCGGACAAGTATATAACGAAGTAATCACCAAGGAAAGAAGAGGAGATTTTCTCGGAGCTACAGTTCAGGTTATTCCTCACATTACCGATGAAATTAAGCAGCGAATGCTTAAACTAAGTGAACTTGGTGAGTATGATATCATCATAACGGAAATTGGTGGAACAGTTGGCGATATTGAATCTCTTCCATTCATTGAAGCAATGAGACAATTAATGCTTCAGTTTGGAAGAGCAAATACAATGAGTATTCATGTAACACTTGTTCCTTATATTGCTTCTGCCGGCGAAGTTAAAACTAAACCAACTCAGCACAGTGTTAAAAATCTTTTGGAACTCGGAATTCAACCTGATGTTTTAATCTGTCGTTCTGAAAAGAAATTATCCCGCGACATTCGTGAAAAGATTGCTCTGTTCTGCAACATAAATTCTAATGCAGTAATTTCTGCTTATGATTGTTCATCAATCTATGAAGTGCCTTTGGTGTTGTATAAGGAAAGATTTGATCAGATTGTTATGAATCGTTTGCATCTTCCTGACAGAAAAATTAAACTTGAAGAGTGGGAAAACTTTGTTGATAGTATTAAAAATCCGGAAGAGAAAGTTGAAATTGCATTATGCGGAAAATATACTGAACATCTTGATGCATATAAAAGTATTATGGAATCATTTGTTCACGCAGGAGCAGAAAATAATTGTAAAGTAGTAGTCAGACCAATCAGTGCTGAACAAGTTGAAACGGAAGATCCGGAAAAACTTTTTGAAGGTGTAAGTGGAATTCTTGTCCCTGGAGGATTTGGTGAAAGAGGAATTGAAGGTAAAATACGAGCAGTACAATACGCCCGTGAAAATAAAATTCCATTTTTCGGAATTTGTCTTGGGCTTCAGTGTGCTGTAATTGAGTTTGCAAGAAATGTATGCGGAATAAAAAATGCCCACAGCTCTGAATTTAAAAACACTAAATATGCTGTGATTGATTTAATGCCCGAGCAGAAAAATATAAAAAATATGGGCGCAACTATGAGACTTGGTGCTTATCCTTGTGTTTTAAAAGAAAAAACAAATGCCTTCGAAGCTTATAAAACAACCTACATTTCTGAAAGACATCGTCATCGTTATGAAGTTAACAATAAATTCCGTTCTGTTCTTACTGAACACGGAATGATTCTGAGTGGACTTTCGCCTGATAAAGAACTTGTTGAAATTATTGAGCTTTCTAATCATCCTTGGTTCCTTGCCTGTCAATTTCATCCTGAATTAAAGTCAAGAGCAACAAATGCTCATCCTTTATTCCGGGAATTTGTTAAAGCTTCGTTAAAATTTTCAAAAGCAAAGAGAACGGACAATTAAAATAAGATGCAGAAAAAATTTGTTCTGGTAATTTTCATACTTTTAATCAACTCAATAGTTGCTCAAAATCCTGATAAACAAATTCAATCAACTGTTAGCAAGATTTATAATTTCAATTTTGAGAAAGCTGATTCTGAACTCGATGCTTTTTCAGTAAGATATCCTAATGATCATCGTGGATATTATTATAAATCAATGATGAATTTATGGTTCTTTCTTGGTTCACTCAATGAAGCTTACAAGGACAGCTTTGATTTATATTCTGAAAAAGCTAAAAACATATTAGAGAAGAATACTAGTGAAAAGCAGTCGGAAATTATTAAGAAATTGTTCTGGCTTGGTATGATTGAGTATAATAAGTCTGTCGCATCAGCGCGTGCAAATGATTTTGCAAGTGCAATTTTGTCATTAAAAAATATGCGAAACAGACTTGAAGAAGCAATTCGTTTGAATCCTGAATTTTACGATGCATATCTTCCAATCGGTTTATCTAATTTTGCTTTTGCAGAAGTTCCGGCTGCCTTAAAATGGGCTGCTAATTTAGTTGGATTCAATTCAGATAAAGATCTTGGTTTGGAATATTTACAGTTAGTTGCAGATAAAGGCAGCATTCTTAAAACAGATGCACTATTTTATCTTTCACAAATTTATTCCCGCGTTATAATTGAGCATCAGGAAGCGGATAAAATTCTATCAAAGCTTATAAAAACTTTTCCAAAAAATCTTTTATTTAATTATTCTTCTGCCTGGATAAAATATGAATTGAACGACTTAAACTCCTCTGAAAAAATTCTTCGAAATATTTTATCGTCAAATGATAAGATTTTTTCTTATGTAATCTCCAATTCTCATTTGCTTCTTGCAAATATCTTCTTTGCAAAAGAGCAATATGATTCAGCAATGGTTCATTATAATTTATTCAGAGACAATCGCGTTAATAATGATTACTCAGGCTTAGCGAATCTTAGAACCGGCATCTGTTACGAATTACTTGGAAACAGAAATCAGGCAATCAAATTTTATGAAAAGTCTGACGAAGGAAACAAGGATCTCGATGAAGATATTTATGCGGAAAAGTTGGGAAAGCTATTTGCTTCAAAACCAATCAATGATGATTTCAAGTTTATTTTACACATTAAAAATCTTATTAAACAGAAGAAGCTAAAAGATGCAGAAGAATTGTTGAAGGATGTTTTTACTGAAAATAAATTTTCTAATAGAGTGAAATCCGAATCTTATCTTCTACTCAGTGATATTTATTTGATGAATAAAAAATTCGAAGATGCCTTAGACCAAGCTTTGCAAAGCATAAAACTAAATTCTTTAAAGGATAATACATTAGCTGCAAACTCTTATTACAACGCTGCACTTGCTTTGGTAAATCTTAATCGTGAAAATGAAGCGATCGATTACTTAGAGAAAATTGATCAGACGGATGATTTCGATTTTCAAACTACACTAAAGAACAAAGCTTACACTTTGCGTAGAAAAATTGTAAAAGCTTCGGATTGATATCTTATTTAATTGAAAATGAACGATTGAATGCATAATTTTCGCCTCAAATTAAGGTAAATTTTGTGTTAAGATTAGCTGTATTTGTTTCAGGCCGAGGTTCAAATCTCAAAGCAATTCTCGAGCATTCTGAACTTGAAAATCTTATCAAAGTTGTTGTTGTTTTCAGTGATAAAGTTGAATGCGGTGCGTTTGAGATAGCTCGAAAGTATGGGATTGAAACTAAAGTAATTGGAAAAGGTGATAATAAAATCAGTAACGAAAATTTACTGGATGTTCTGAGAAATTATAATTTAGATCTGATTGTATTAGCAGGTTATTTAAAGCTTGTTCCGGTTGAACTTGTAAGAGAATATGAAAATCGTATTATCAATATTCATCCTGCGTTACTTCCATCTTTTGGTGGAAAGGGAATGTATGGAATGAATGTTCACACTGCGGTTTTTAATTCATCAGCAAAGGTTAGTGGTGCAACTGTTCATTTCGTTAATGCAGAATATGATAAAGGAAAGATAATTGCTCAGAGATGTGTTGATATTTCCGATGTTAAATCGGCTGAAGAAATTGCTGAGCGAGTTTTGAAAATTGAGCACCAAATACTTCCGGAAGTAATTAAAGCATTTGCTGAAAAAAGAATATTAGTTCAAGATAACAGAGTAATAATTAAATCGTAGGTCTTTTAAATTGAAAAAGTTTGCGCTTATTAGTGTTTCAGATAAAACTGGTATTGTTGAGTTTACAAAATCACTTCTTAAATTTAACTATGAAATCTTAGCAACTGGAAATACTGCAAAACTTTTATCACAGAACTCAGTTCCGGTTAAAGAAGTAAGTGACCTCACAGGATTTCCTGAAATATTTGAAGGTAGAGTTAAAACATTACATCCGAAAATATTTGGTGGGATTCTCTTCAGAAGAGATAAAAAGGAAGATATACTTCAGGCAAATCAGAATGAAATTTTTCCGATCGACATTGTTTGTGTAAATCTTTATCCTTTCGTTCAGACAATACAAAAGGCAAATGTTTCACTAGAAGATGTAATTGAGAATATTGATATTGGCGGTCCAAGTCTGGTGCGAGCTGCAGCAAAAAATTACAAATATGTTTCAATCCTTACTAATCCTGTTCAATACAATTCTTTTCTTCATGAATTGGAAAGTGGAGAAATATCAGAAGCGACCAAAGAAAAACTTGCAGTAGAAGCCTTCTCTTATACTTCAAATTATGATACTCACATTGCAAACTATCTGGAAAAAAGATTTGAGTTAGAAAAAACTCATATAAGAATTAATGAAAAGCTGACTAAGAAACTTCGATATGGTGAGAATCCACATCAGTCAGCGAGTATTTATGGTGA
>JAIMAZ010000210.1 GCA_023511695.1 Ignavibacterium sp. | reverse complement strand
TAATCAAAATAATCTTCAGGTAACAATGTTTATTGATGCAGGAAGATACAAAATTGAATTCTCCACAGGATCCTTCGGAGATGCAAGCGGACTTGCCAGCGGAGTATATATCTATCGCATAGCGATCCATTCGGATAAACTAACAACAGGAAATTATGTATCAAGCAAGAAGATGATGGTAATAAAGTGATCATCGGGTCGGGGCTTGCCCCCCATTTTATCAAATAGATTTTTTAATAAATCTTTTTTCCGTGCCGTTTCATTATTTCTGTCCATTCTTCGAGAGTTAACTGTTCAGACTCATCAACAAGCATAATAGGGATATCATCTTCTATCCGATATCTTCGTCTTGTATTCTTGTCCGTTGAAACAAGAAAATTTCCATCAAGAACCAATTCTGCTTTGGTTTCGGGACAGACTAAAATTTCTAATAATTCTTTGCTAATCATTTTCTATTTCCTATCCTGATAATTTTTACTTATCAAAATTTATGTTACCCTTTGAATAAATACAAAGTGGTTAAAGTCACATTGCTTTTCGACTCGACCGATTTTTATTCAAAGTAAATTAAGTTCTTTATAAGTTTCAATATCAGATTTTAAATGTTCATTAAAACATTTTTTATTATGAATAATAAAAAAACAACATCCTGCCTCAAAATAATTTTCATTTCAATAGTCGTAATTTCAAATCGGGGCTTTGCTCAGAATGCAACAGAGATTGTAAAGAAAGCTGATGAGCTTATGCGTGCCAAATCGAGCTATACTGAAATGACGATGAAAATTGTTAAACCAAACTGGACTCGTGAAATGTCAATGAAAGTATGGGCTTTAGAACCTGACTACGCTTTAATTCTTATAACTTCTCCTGCACGGGATAAAGGAACAGTTACACTTAAAAGAAAGAATGAAGTATGGAATTGGCTTCCATCAGCACAGAAAGTAATTAAAATTCCTCCTTCTATGATGCTTCAAAGCTGGATGGGTAGCGATTTTACCAATGATGATCTGGTACGAGAATCATCCGTTATCAATGACTATTCTCATCAAATTATTGGTGATGAAAAGCTTGATGGTTATAACTGTTATAAAATTCAACTTACTCCTAAACCTCAGGCTGGAGTTGTGTGGAGTAAAATTATTGCCTGGATTACAAAAGAAACATATCTTCAACCACTTGTTGAGTATTACGATGAAGAAAACAAAGTTGTTAAAAAGTTTGTTGGTTCTGACCTTAAACTAATGGACGGAAGAAAAATATTTACTCATTGGGAGATGATTCCGCTTGATAAACCCGGGAATAAAACCATAATGGATTACAATAAAATTCAGTTTAATATAAAAATTGATGAGTCATTTTTCTCTGAACAGAATATGAAAAAAGTAAGATGACAACATACATCAAACTTGCATGGAGAAATCTCTGGCGGAATAAAAAACGCACTTTGATTGCTGCTGCATCAGTTTTTTTTGCAGTAATACTTTCACTTATTATGCGCTCAATGCAAAAAGGTTACTATGATTATATGATTGATTCGTCAGTCAGATTATATACAGGCCATATACAGATACACGGCAAAGATTTCTGGGAAAAACGCTCTCTAGAAGAAAGCATGCTTTTTGATGAAGCAGTAATGCACAAGTTAAAAGAAAATAAAAATATTATTCAGATTCTCCCAAGACTCGAAACATACTCCTTAATCTCTTTCGGAATAGTAAGCAGAGTTGTTCAGGTTACCGGTATTAATCCTGACTTGGAAAATGAAGTAACGAAGTTAAAAGATAAAATAACTGATGGCAGCTACCTTAATGAAAATTCAAAAGGAATTTTACTTGCCGAAGGACTTGCGAAATTACTCAATGTTAATGTTGGTGATTCTGTGGTTCTATATGGACAAGGTTTTCATGGTATTTCAGCAGCGGCTGTTATTCCGGTTATTGGTATTGTGCGCTTTGCTATTCCCGAACAGAATAAATCCTTTACATATCTTTCTTTAACCTTTGCCCAGGAACATTTCTCTGCTTTTGACAGAATAACATCGCTTTCAATCCTTCTTAATGATGCAAATGAAATTGAGTCAGTAAAAACTTTTCTGAAAAATTTCTTTGATGATTCACACGAAATAATGGATTGGGCAGAACTTTCTCCTGAACTTGTTCAATCAATTCAGATTGATAATGCTTCGGGAATTATTATGTTAGGAATTTTATATGTGGTAATTGCTTTCGGAATTTTCGGAACAATTGTGATGATGACCGCTGAGCGAGTAAAAGAATTCGGAATACTGATTTCAATCGGAATGAAGAAATGGAAACTCGCATTAGTTACCACATTGGAAACAATTTTCATTTCGTTCATTGGAGTTACTGCCGGAGCATTAGTAAGCATTCCTATTCTGCTTTATCTTGTTCATCATCCAATTCCTCTCACCGGTGAAACTGCAGATGCAATTCTTGAGTGGGGATTTGATCCTATTATTCCTTTTGCTCTTTACAGTGGAATGTATTTTGCACAAATCTGGACAGTATTTGCTATTGCAATTCTTTCAGCTTTTTATCCGATAAACTTTATCAGAAGACTAAAACCTTCTGTGGCATTAAGAGGTTAAAATGTTATTTATTCTTGCCTGGAGAAATATCTGGAGAAATAAAAAAAGAAGTTTGATTGTTATTGCTGCTATTACAGCCGGTTTAAGCTGTGGGCTTTTTGCTAGTGCTGTAATGTATGGAATGTACGATTCGCTTATTAACACTACTATTGATAGGGAACTTGGACATATTCAGATTCATTCTCCAAAATTTGAAGATGAAAAAATTATTACTGATACCATTCCTGATTTTCAGAGCGTTGTAAGTAATATCAAAAATATTTCTGAAGTATCAGGAATTTCTTCTCGCGTTATTATAGAAGCGATGTGCTCTTCGCCAACATCTTCACGCGGTGTTAAAATCACAGGCATAATTCCTGATGAAGAAAAAAAAGTTACTTCAATTCACAACCAGATTATTGAAGGAAATTATTTCGAATCAAACATTCCATCACAAATTGTAATCGGAAAAAAGCTGGCTGATAATCTCGATGTTAAACTGAAATCTAAAATAGTTTTAAGTTTTCAGGACTTTGATGGTAATATTGTTTATGCCGCTTTCAGAGTATCGGGAATTTTTAAGACTGAGTCTTCTATTTATGATCAATCTGTTGTTTTTATTAATCAGCGGGAATTATTTGAATTATTAAATCAATCAGCTTTTTCACACGAAATTGTTCTGCGCTTAAAATCGTTTCAACAAGTGGATTCTGTTTTTGCAAAACTTTCTAAAAGCTATCCGCTTTTGTCTGTAAAGGATTGGAAACTTCTTTCTCCGGAAATAAAAATCTATTATGATATACTGGATATTCAACTTTACTTTTTTATGGGAATAATTTTATTTGCTCTGCTGTTTGGAATTACAAACACAATGCTGATGTCTGTAATTGAAAGGATCCGTGAGATAGGAATTTTAATTGCTCTTGGAATGAAACGAAGCAGAATATTTGTAATGATAATTCTTGAAACTATTGCTTTGTCTTTAGTCGGTGGAATAGCCGGACTGATATTCGGTGCAATTATTATTGCAATTGTAAGCTCAACAGGTATTAATCTTTCGGCGTTTACAGAAGGTCTTTCGCAATTTAGTATTTCAACAGTTTTATATCCGGTTCTTCCTTTAACATTTTATCCTATTCTTACACTAATGATTATCCTTTCGGCTATAATTGCAGCTATTTATCCGGCAATCAAAGCAATTAAACTAAAGCCGGCAACAGCAATAAGAACTTATTGAGGAAAATATGAAGCTAATCGAATTATACAGCGTCACAAAAATTTATGATGAAACTATCGTTCCGGTTAAAGCGGTTGACAATGTTGACCTGCAAATTGATAAAGGAGAATTTACTGCGATTGTTGGTCCTTCCGGTTCGGGGAAAACTACTTTGCTTAATTTAATAAGCGGACTTGATCAACCAACTTCTGGAAAGATAGTGGTTGATGGAACAGATATTTCAACTTACAATGAAGATGAATTAATAAATTTTCGCCTTCATCATATCGGATTTGTATTTCAGGCGTATAATCTTATTCCGGTTTTTACTGCAAAAGAAAATGTTGAATTCATTATGCTTCTCCAGAATATATCAAAGTCTGAAAGAGAAAAGCGTGCAATTGATTTTCTTGATGCAGTTGGATTGAAAGACAGAATAAATAACTTTCCAACAGAACTCTCGGGCGGACAGCAGCAAAGAGTTGCTGTCGCAAGAGCTTTGGCTTCAACTCCATCTTTTGTTCTTGCTGATGAACCAACGGCGAATCTTGATTCTGTTTCGGCTGAATCTCTGCTTGATTTAATGGAAAAGCTGAATAAAGAGCATAATATGACCTTTATTTTTTCTACTCACGATGAAAAAGTTATCAGAAGAGCTCATCGTGTAATTCAGCTTCGCGACGGAAAAATTGAAAAAGATGTTTTGATGAACTAAGTAAATCCTTAATGATTTTGAGAAAATCTTTTTTTAAGAAAGAAATATTTAATGAGATTTCTTAGTAAGCACTTTATTGTTTTAATATTTAGCATAACTTTCAACTCATTTGCACAAAGCAATTTTGAGTTTGGCGGATATGCAAAATATCTGTTTAACACTTCGAAATATCCGCAGCTTTCTGAGAGAACTTATGATCATATTCTTCATAACCGCATAAATACAAAATATTTTTTTGATGGTTCGTTTTCTCTGACAGGTGAATTTCGTTTTCGCACATTCTTCGGAAGCAGCATTGAAAAGCTTCCGGAATTTTCCTCTCTGATTAAAACAAAGCAACCTTTGTTTAATCTCGATTGGATGTTATGGAATACAAATAAATCAATCGGTTATGCTGAAGTTGACAGACTTTACTTCGATTACAATGCAAATCAATTTCAGATAACTTTGGGAAGGCAAAGAATTGCTTGGGGAACAAGTTGGGTTTGGAATCCAACTGATTTATTCAATCCTCTTTCCATCCTTGATTTTGATTATGAAGAATACCCAGGCAGCGATGCTTTGCGAATTCAGTATTACACCGGAGCAATCAGTAAAGTTGAATTTGCCATTGCACCAACACGAGAAAAGAATAAACTAACTGCCGCCGGTCTGATTTCATTTAATGCTTTTGATTATGATTTTAATTTTTTAGCCGGATTAAAGCATAATCGTTGGATTGCCGGCTTCAGTTGGGTTGGTGATATTGCTGATGCTGGTTTCAGAGGAGAAATTACATTTCAGGAAAAATCAAAAAGACTTACTGAATATGAAACATTTTATTCTTCTTTTAATCTTTTACCTATGTCATATAATAATCAGAACCAAATCTCAATTGTACTTTCAGGCGATTATACTTTTCCAAATTCATTCTACATTCACAC
>JAIMAZ010000209.1 GCA_023511695.1 Ignavibacterium sp. | reverse complement strand
ATTACTTGCGTATTGTTTTTTTTGCGGTAGCATCTTCCTTTGTAACGTGATTCATTAGCCATTCCTGACTATTAATTTTTACAGCTCCATCCTGAGGTTTAACAAAATGATATGTGCCATCGGGATAAAGCATTCTTGCTTTTACATTATCTTTAAGGTAAATATTCAGAATTTTATTGATTATTTCATCTTTTAATTTTTTATCTTCAATTGGAAAAGTAACTTCAACTCTTCTATCAAGATTCCGCTGCATCATATCGGCACTGCTCAGATAAATTTCTTCATTACCATTGTTGAAGAAATAAAATATTCTGCTGTGTTCAAGAAATCTTCCGACAATACTTATTACGCGAATGTTTTCACTCAATCCTTTCACACCGGGAATAAGGCTACAAACACCGCGAATGATCAGATCAATTTTAACTCCGGTATTCGAAGCTTCATATAATGCAGCTATTATAGGTGGGTCAACCAGTGAATTCATCTTCATAATTATATAAGCGGGTTTACCTGCTTTTCTGAATGAAATTTCTCGCGCAATAAGTTTAAGAATTTTTTCTCTGGTATGTAGAGGAGAAACAACGAGTTTTTTAAAATCCTTTTGCTGCGAATAACCTGTTAGAAAATTAAATACATCAGAAACATCACTGCATATATCTTCATTGCAGGTGAAAAGTCCTATGTCAGTGTAAAGTTTTGCAGTAACTGTATTGTAATTTCCTGTTGAGAGATGAACATATCTTTTTACTCCGTCGAATTCTTTTCTTACAATCAAAGTCATCTTGGCATGAGTTTTCAATCCGACTAAACCATAAACCACGTGAACGCCAACTTTTTCGAGTTCGCGAGCCCAGTAGATATTGTTCTCTTCATCGAATCTTGCTTTCAATTCAACAAGTACGGCAACTTGTTTTCCTCTGTCTGCGGCTTCGATAAGTGCTTTAACAATAGGAGAATCTGTTCCTACACGATAAAGTGTTTGCTTGATTGCCAGAACATCCGGATCTGCAGCAGCTTTTTTTATGAAATCAACAACCGGTGTAAATGAATGAAATGGATGATGCAAAAGAATATCGCGCTGACGAATTACAGAGAACAAATCTTCTTCTTCATTTAATTCTTTTGGTATTACCGAATAAAATGGTTTTTCTTTAAGATGATGAACAGGAAGTTTATAAAGAATCATCACATCACTTAAACCAAGCGGTCCATCAACCTGATGCACATCGTCTTTAGTAATCTGAAGATTTTCCATCAGTGTTTCGAGCATAAAATCCGGCATCTTATGAGCAACTTCAAGTCTTACAACACTACCGAATCTTCTTTGACGGATATTTTCCTCAATTACGCTAAGTAAATCATCTGCCTCATCTTCCTGTAGTTCAATATCCGTATCTCTTGTGATTCTGAATTTGTGAGTTTCAATTATTTCCATTTCGGGAAAAAGAAGATGAATATTTTCTTTTATTAAATCACCCAACCACACAAAACGCGCTTTAAAATTTCCGTTAGCGTTTTTTCTTTTGTTCGGTTCAACTATATCATCAATCTGAAGTAATCTTGGTAAAATGTTCGGAACTTTTACTCTGGCAAAATGATTTTCACCATTTGGTTTACGGATAAGAACTGCTAAACTTAAACTTAAATTTGAGATATACGGAAATGGTCTTCCGGGATCAAAAGCAAGCGGAGTAAGAACAGGAAAAATTTCTTTCTTGAAATATTCAGTTAAAACTTTTTTTTCTTCTTTTGAAAGTTCATCATACTCGTGAAGAAAAATATTATTTTCACGAAGAGAGGGTACTATGCTATTTAACCATAAATCATAAAGCTGTTTGAGTAATGGCTGCAAAGCTTTTTCAATCTTTTGTAATTGCTCCCTTGGAGTTAATCCATCAATCGAAGGTTCAAGAACATTTGCGGCAATTTGTTCTTTTATACCAGAAACTCTGATCATATAAAATTCGTCAAGATTAGAAGAAAAGATTGAAACGAACTTTACTTTTTCAAGTAACGGCAAATCCGGATTAAGAGCTTCCTGAAGAACTCTTCTGTTGAATTCAATCCAGCTTAAATCTCTGTTAATAAAATTTTTAGGAATACCGTATTTTTTTAATAAGTCTTTAGCATTCATAGAAAAGTACTTTCTCATTTCGATGTAAATATAAATAAAATACCATCTATATGCTGTGGTGAAAAACGAATCTTGTCTGAAATAACAGGATTTGAAATAATAATCCAAATTGAATCGGGAAAAATTATCTTCTCCAGAATGATGGTGAGAAAATTACAAGAACAGTAAACAATTCTAATCTTCCAACAAGCATTAAAAATGAAAGTAGAATTTTTGCAAAGTCAGGTAAATGAGAAAAGTTCGCAACAGGTCCTACTGTTCCAATACCAGGCCCAACATTCCCAAGACAAGTTGCGCTTGCACCAATTGAAGTTAAGAAATCCAGACCCGTAACTGAAAGAATGATAGATGAAAGCACAAAAATTAAAATATAAAGAATAAAAAATGCCTGAACATTCGAAATAATTTCAGGAGGGATAGCTTTACCATTAACGCGAACAGGAATAACAGCTCTTGGATGTACAAGTCTTTTCAATTCTAAAAAACCATTTTTGAACAAGAGATAATGTCTTACAATTTTTATTGAACCACCGGTTGAACCAGCACAACCACCGATGAATAACAATACAAAGAAGACTATTCTTGAAAAGATTGCCCAGTTTTCATAATCCGAAGAAACATATCCTGTCGTTGTAACTAATGAAACAACATGAAATAATGATTGACGAAATTTTTCTTCCAGAGAAATCTCTAAATGTGGATGATGAAGAATCATTATCACGATAGCAGTAATTAAAATGAAAAGCGAATAAGCTTTGAATTCATCATTTGTTTTTACAAAACTAAAATTTCGATGCAGAGCAAAGTAGTGTAATGTAAAATTGGTGCCTGCAAGAAACATAAAAATTATAAGAATATATTGAATAAACGGACTTGTGTAGTAAGCTATGCTGGCATTCTTTGTTGAAAATCCTCCGGTTGCAAGAGTAGTAAAGGAATGATTAATTGCATCAAAGAAATTCATTCCGGCAAACATCAATAGAATAGTTTCAAGTGAAGTTAAGATTACATAAATGCCCCAGAGTCGTTTTGCAGTTTCTTTAACACGCGGATGAAATTTATCTTTTGTTATGCCGGGAACTTCTGCTGCGTAAAGCTGCATTCCACCAATTCCCAACAATGGAAGAATTGCGAGTGAAAGCACAATGATTCCCATTCCACCTATCCATTGAGATATTGAGCGCCAGAATAAAAGGCCGTGCGGTAATGCTTCGATATCATCTAATATTGATGCTCCAGTTGTTGTAAACCCGGACATAATTTCAAAAAAAGCATCAGTGTAAGAAGGAATAGAACCATGCAAAACAAAAGGTACAGCACCGAATAAAGACATAACTAACCAACCTAATGAAACAATCAGATAACCTTCTCTTTTTCCAATATCTGTTCTCTCTGTTTTTCTTGTAAAAAACCAAAGCAAAGCACCAATTATTGAAGTGGAAATTCCACATCCTAATAAAACAAAGATATCATTATCCTGATAGTAAACAGAGAAGGGAATTCCGCTCATCATAAAAAGTCCGGTCAAGATGAGTAAAAATCCAATTATGTTTGTGATTAGTTTGTAATTCAAAATGATTCAGAATGTTACTTGAAGAATTTTTCTATTTTGCTAACTGCTTCAGGTAAAGAAAATACAACAACTTTATCTCCCGGATTTATTTTAGTACTTCCAAGCGCAATAAAGCTCTGGTCTTTTCTTATAAAGCCGCCAATGATTGCATCTTTAGGAAAATCCAGTTCTGCTATGTTTTCAGATACAATCCTTGAATTTGGTTGAGCCACAAATTCCATTACAACTGCATCAATTCCTTCGAGTGATGAATAGGAAATTATTTTACCTTTTTTAATAAACCGAACTATGTTGTTTGCGGCAATCAGTTTTTTGTTAATAAGTGAATCAAGTCCAATTGTTTGAGTAAGTGGTACATATTCAACTTTATCAACCAAAGCGATAGTTTTCTTTACTCCAAGATGTTTTGCCAAAAGACAAGAGATTATATTTGTTTCAGCATCTTCTGTGACAGCAATAAATGCATCAACATCAATTATTCCTTCCTGAGCAAGCAAATCAATATCTCGTCCATCGCCTTGAATTACAAGTGTGTTAGGAAGTTCATCTGCAAGCTCAAATGCTTTTTCAGGATTTGAATCTATCAGTTTAACTTTCATTTTATTACTTAGCAGTGAGGCAACTCTTCTTCCGATTTTTCCACCACCAAGAATCATAATATTATCAAATTTTATATTTTCTTTACCGGCGAGTTTCAATACAGTTTCAAGTGCTTCAGATTTAGTAATAACAAAGATTTGATCATTCGGAAGAAATTTATCATTGCCTTTCGGAATTATAGTTCTGAAGTTTCTGTAGATGGCTACAACACGAAAATCAAATGAGGAATATTCTTTACTTATTTCTGAAAGAGTTTTATGGATTACCGGCGCGTTCTTATCAAGTTTTAACCCGATAACAAAGAGCTTACCCTCGAATTCTATAATGTCAGTTGCGGCAGTTCTGTTGATAAGATTTACAGTTTCTAAAGCAGCAAGTTCTTCGGGATAAATCATAAAATCTATTCCCAGCTCGGAAAAATTAACTCCGTATCTTGGGTCTAAATATTCTGCATTTGATATTCGTGCAATTGTTTTTTTAGCACCGAGCTTTTTCCCGATAATAGCAGTAGCGATATTTACTTCTTCAGAAGAAGTAACTGCAACAAGTAAATCAGTATTTTCAATCTGTGCCTGCTCAAGTATTTCAATAGAAGTTGAAGAACCTTCGATAGTTAAAATATCTGCCATTTGATCAGTGTATGAAAGGCGATCGTGATCGAGGTCAATTGCAACTATATCATGATTTTCAGTTGATAATTGTTTTGCAAGTTGATAACCAATATCACCCATTCCGGCAATAATTATTCGCATCAGATTACATCTAAAATTTTTTCTTAATACCTTTCAAATTTGTAGTAACCAGAAGATAAAAGCAATTCATTTGAGTAAATATTAATAACCCGTAACGCAGACTTCAGTCTGCGCCGCAAACACACTGCAAATTATTGTTTGTGGGACAATTACAATGTTGTGTGAAATCACTTTTGATTATTTATATGTCATCCATACCGGGATTTTCATTTCTCTGAAAAATCATCAGTAACTCGTAACGCAGGATTCAGTTTACGAACTGAAATACTATCTTTAACCCGTAACGCAGACTTTAGTCTGCGCTGTAAACACATTGTGGATTGTTGAATAGTTAGATTAATAAAAACATTACTTACCCTATTCCTTATACCTTACACCTTATACCCCACACACCTTCTCTGCT
>JAIMAZ010000022.1 GCA_023511695.1 Ignavibacterium sp. | reverse complement strand
ACTAAAAGATTATCAGCTCTGTAAAATTTTCTGTGGAATTGATGAAGTAATGTTGAATTGAATGAAAGAATATTTTTCTCGGTTCCTATTATAGGATAGCTTAAAGAATTTCCTGCAAAAATTTTTTCTTCAAATTTATCAAAGATCAGTTCTTCCGGATTATCTTCAATATCTCTCAATTCATCAATTACAACACCAGCTTCTTTTTTAATGTGTAAATCTTTGAACAGCGGATTCTGAATGAGATCACTTAAAACATCAAAATAAAGATTGAAATTGTTTTCAAGTCCACGCACATAAACACAGGTTTCCTCTTTTGAGGTAAAGGCATTTAAATAACCGCCGTAAGATTCTATTGCATCAGAAATTTGTTTTGCAGTTCTGTTTTTAGTTCCTTTAAAAATCATATGTTCGATGAAATGAGTAATCCCATTATTACGGGAATTTTCATCTCTCGAACCTACATTTATCCAGAATCCAAGTGAAAAAGACTTGAAATGTGGAATGTATTCAGAAATTATTTTTACTCCACCTGGAAGTACTGTTATTTTATAATTATCCAAAATTTCTGTCTGCAAAATGCTTATTAAATTGGTTTCAAATATAGATAAAGGGCTTCAGCCAATCAAGGTAAGCTGATTTGTGTGCGCAAAAAATGAGATAAGAATATTATCTGCTAGCTGAAAACTTAATAAATAAAATATTACTTATACTTCAACAAGATGAGAGTATTTTTCTAAGTATTTCTGATAAAAATCTCCTATTGCTTTGTAAGCTTTCTCAAGAATTTTTTCGTTCGGTAAAAACACAACTCTGAAATGCTGTGTGCCCGGAACTTGCCCGAATCCACTTCCGGGAACAACCACAACTCCCGTTTCCTTAATTAATTCAGAAACAAAATGTGAATCGGGTTGCTTCATATGTAAACGCGGGAAAGCATAAAATGCACCTTCAGGTTTAACGCACGAAATTCCAGGGATCGAATTTAACATTTCAACAGTTAAATCACGGCGACGAGTTAACTTTTCCATCGCAATAACAAGATGTTCCTGACTGCCTTCAAGTGAAGGTTTAATTCCATATTGTTCGGGATGATTTGCCGAAAGTCGAGCTCTTAAAATTTTATTTATTGCTTCTATATATTCAGAGAGAACTTCTTTCCTCCCACTGACTATTCCCCATCCAATTCTGAATCCCGGAACCATATAATTTTTTGATAATCCGCCAAAGGTAATACAGGAAACATCTTTGTTTAATGAAGCTATTGAGATATGTTTCTTTCCATCAAACAGAAGCTTGTCGTAAATCTCATCAGCAAAGATTACAAGATTATGTTCCAACGCAAGATCAACAATTTGTCTTAAATTATCTTCGGTATATAATGAACCAGTTGGATTATTAGGATTGATTAAAATTATTGCACGGGTTTTATCAGTAATCTTTGATTTGATATCGTCAATATCCGGAAGCCAGCCATTATCTTCATTCAGATAATATGGATTTTCTATCATCTGAAGTTTGCTTGCAATTGCTGTATATAGCGGATAACCAGGAGTTGGAGTAAGAACATTTTCGCCGTCATTAACTAAAGCGGTCAGACAAATATCAATAGCTTCACTTGCGCCGGTAGTAACAAAAATATCGTGAACATTAGTTATACCCTTTCGTTCAGCTTCTCTTTCAATTGCATCAACTGCCTCTTTAATTCCAGATGAAGGAGCATAGCCATTTTTATTTTCAAGCATAGCTTTGTAAGTAGCTTCAACAAGATGTTTGGGTGGTTCGAAGTCAAACAAATTTGGGTCACCAATGTTCAGATATAACATTTCTTTTCCAGTCCTTGCAACCTGATTTGCAAGGACAACAATATCACGCACCGCATAAGTTATATTATTCGTTCTGACGGCAGGTATTATTTTATGATTCATTTACAACTCCGGTAAAAGTGTTTATTACTACGGTCAAAAATAATGAAATTATTTCTTATAAACTGTGAGATTTTTCTTTTCTGAATATCAACATTTTGCTTCATATCAAAATTATTTATATTTTATCTAGCAAAGGGAAAAATAATTCATTAGCACTAATTCAATAACTAATCATAAACGAGGGAACCATGATTACAAAAAAATCCTTACGGAATTTTTCCGTATTTATCTTCATTTTCATCGCTCTTTCAATCATAAATAGCTGTGGGTCAGAAAATAAAATTGATCCGGGCAAGATTGCAGAATACAATAAACCTGCAGTCGTTTACATTGAAACTTACTGGAAAGGTAAGGTAAGTTTTCCCGAAGTACAAATCAATCAGGATGCATTAACCCGTTATGCCCAACAGATTTATTCATCCCGCCGGATGACTGAAGAACAACTTATAATGGAATTGATTAATGAAATTCTCAATCGTCCTGAGTTGTATGTTGTTCCGAATTTAAATGTGATAAAAGAAAAGGAAGTTATGTCTGGTGCCTCAGGTTCCGGCTGGGTTGTTACACCTGATGGTTATGTAGTTACAAATGCTCATGTTGTAAAAGTTGATGACGATGAGCTGAAACAAATGATAATTATGCAGGCATTTCAGGAACAGATAAATGAAGATATTCAGATTACTATTGGTGACTTGCAACAGATGGGATTAACATTATCTGAAGAGCAGAGACAGAAACTTGCAAATGTTTATGCTTCATTTTATGCACGATATATGACTTTACTAACCAAACCGGTTATTCAGACTTTTGTAAATCTTGGAGCTGCAATTCCCGGTTATGGAAATGTTCAGAAAGGATATCCGGCAGAAATTAAAAAATCAGGTGAACCAGCTCCTGGAAAGGATGTTGCAATTCTGAAAATTAATGCAAACAATCTTCCAACTGTATCAGTCAGCAATGATAAAGTTAAAATTCAGGATCGTGTGATTGCAATGGGTTATCCTGGAGTTGCAACATTTAATCCGATGCTTACACAGGATCAAAGCAATATTGTTCCAACAACAACTGCCGGAACAATAAGTGCATTCAAGAAAATGGGAACAGGTGCGTGGGAAGTTTACCAGCACGATGTTGCAATTACTCACGGAAACAGTGGTGGACCATTATTCAATGAATATGGAGATGTAATTGGTATTAACACTTTCGGAAGTGGTAAATACAATTCACAAACCGGAAGCTGGGAAGAAGTTCAGGGATTTAATTTTGCAATTCCTTCAACCATAGTTATGGAATTTTTAAATGAGCTTAATGTAAAACCTGCCCAGGGTAAATTAACTGAAATGTATAAACAGGCGATTGATCTGTATTTCGATAATCATTTCGAAGCTGCTAAGGATAAGTTCAAAGAAATCTACGACGCAAGTTCTTCATTCCCTTATGTACAGGAAATGAAAGAAAAGTGTGTTGCAGAAATTAATGCCGGAAGAAATGTAGCTATGTTTCCTTATACAATTGTTATTGCAGGAGCAGCAATAGTCTTGATAGGTTTATTATTAGCATTGGTTGTATTACCAAAAATGAAACGACAGTCAGCCGTTGTTTTGCCTTCCGGTGGTTCAGTGCAGGTTAAAGTTGAGGAAGAAGTAAAGAAAATTTCCGATAAAGTTGAAAGTACAACAGTTAAGTTTTGTCCGAATTGTGGTAATAAACTTCAAAGTGGCATAAAATTCTGCCCATCTTGCGGGACAAAAGTAGCTTAATGATTTTAGGGCTGACAGAAAAATTTTTTTTAGGAATTTTCTTTCGTCAGCCCTTTTTTACAAAATTATTTTAATTCATAAGTATATCTTATTTCATAAACAGGTTCATCAAGCAAATTCAAGCTTGTAACTGATTTGACTCTCTTCGCTGAGTCATAGTTAAATAATAATTTTTGAATCTGTTTACCATCACTGTCATATTCAATTTCCTGGGTCTTTAAATCCAAATCGTTATAAGTATAATTTTTCTTTTTTACTAAAACATTATCACTTTCAAAAACTGCTTCTTCATTTAATCGGTTGTTCATATCATAGTTTAAAGTCTGTTTGGATATCAGTTCACCATCTGAATCATATTCTGAAATTTCAGATAAATTGTTCATTACATTCAGCTTGTAAATAATTTTCTTTGTAATGTTTCCATCTTCATCATAAAAAATTTCTTCTAATGGCTTACCATTATCATCATAGTTTATGACTAATTTTTCTTCAAGTTCACCATCAGGATTGTATTTTGATTTACTATTAACAAAAGCTCCTTGGTAAGCATAAATATATTTTAGTTCTGGTTCACCTGAAGAATTATAAACAGTTTCTTCGGTCAGAAGATCATCTTTGAACTTATAAGCAATTTTATTTTCTAATTCGCCTTCAGAATTGTAATGAGAAAGTTCAACTAATTTGTTTCCTTCATATCTATAAATTTCTTTTTTCTCAATTTCACCATCTGAATTATAAAGAATAAATTCAGTTTTATTTCCATTCTCATCATAAGAATATTTTTCCTTCTTCTCTACTTCTCCATCAGAATCATAAATAATTGATTGGGTGACATTTCCTTTATCATCATAGAAAGTTTCTGATACTTTTCTGCCGTTTTCTAAAGGAGACCCAAATTTATATGGATGATATGTTTGAACAACACCAACTATTCTCTGTGAACTTAAACCAGTTGATTTATTCTGCTCAGGATTTTTATCAGTAACCTTTTCTTCTATGAATTGTTTGAGGTCGGTTTGCTTTGTTTCGGTTTGATCTTTTTTATTTACATCCTTTATAACTTCCTTTACAGATTTTTTCTTCTTCTTTTCCTGAGCAAATGTGTCATTTGTCTGAAAAGCAATGAATGCTGCTAAAAGAATAAAGCCAATAAATAATTTAGCTTTCATAATTCCTCCTTAATTGGTTCCCGTGCTTAAGTTGATTTGAATTTCTGATTTAAATTTGCAGAAAGCTCAGAAAATTTCCTAAATAATTTTCTATTTACTTCTCTGCCTTAAAATTTCGAAAAGTAATATACCGGTTGCAACCGAAACATTAAGCGATTGGATTTTTCCCTTCATTGGAATGTGAACCAGGAAATCACATTTGTCTGCGGTTAGTTTTCTAATTCCTTTTTCTTCATTTCCGACGATAATCGCAATTGGAATTTTGTAATCAATCTCTGTGTAAGGCTTTGAATTGCCAAGATACGAACCGACAATCCAGAATCCTTCTTTTTTTAATTCATCAATAGTGTTTGCAAGATTATTTACCTGACAAATTTTCACAAACTCACTTGCACCGGCAGATGTTTTTGCAACTGTTTCATTAATTGGTGCTGAATTATATTTTGTAACAATTACTCCATCAACTCCACTGCATTCGGCAGTTCTTAATATTGCACCAACATTATGTGTATCCTGAATAGAATCTAAAATCAGTAGAAGAGGAAGAGTCTCACCTAATTCCTCTCCTAAAGAGAGAGCTTTTGAATTTTTAAATTTTGAAAATTCGATTATTTCCTGAAGTGTGTAAAACTTTTGTTCAGATTTTATAGCTGCTACACCCTGTGCATTTTTATCTTTAACAAGCTGTCTGAATTTATCCTGAGGAATTTGGTTTATCTTAATTCCTCTTTTCTTTGCTGCAACGCGGATAGCATTTATTATTCCACCTTCCTGACCAAATAGAATATAAACCTGAGAAATTTGTTCATCACTATTCAGAGCTTCAAGAACAGGTTTTCTTCCAATAATAAGTTTCATTTTCAGATAAACTCATTTGAGAAAGAGTAAAGCGATTTATCGATTTCAAATGTGCAGAACTTTCCGTTATTCTTTTTTGCAGGAAGAAATTCTTTTACAAGCTCAATTTCTTTTTTGTAGATGTTGAAATTCAGAACAGCAGAGTTAATGCTTCCATCTTGTTTGATAATATTCAAAGTGTATTCACCAAATAAGTCTTCGAAATCTATTTCTGCAGTTGCTGGTTGTGCTTTAACCAGATAATCATTTTGTGCAGTAAGACCAAGTAAACTTATGTCAATTTCATTTTTTTCTTTTCTGAATTGAGTAGAGATTTTGTAGTTGAGCGCTGAAAATATTTTCAGTGTTTCTAACTGAAAACGATACTTCTGCTTTTTAGAAGTTGTGTCGTAGAAGAAATAAATTTTACAATTAAACTCAATCTCTTCTTTTTTCTTTTTCGGAATTGCTTTCTTGAGTTTATCAATTGTCTTTTCTCTTGACTTAGGGATTTTCGGAACATCTTTTGGTTTTTTAAGAGCCATACATTTTAATTTTATTTATAAGTGATGAAAGTTCACTTACTTTAATTTTTTCCTGTTCACTGGTTGATAAATTTTTAACTAGCAATTCACCATTCCTGAATTCATCTCCGCCAACAAATAATACAAATCTTGCGTTCATTTTATTTGCGTCGCGCATTTGTGCTTTAACACTTCTGTTAAGGTAATCATAATCAACTATTAAATCATTTTTTCTTAATGAAGATGCTATCTCTGAGACTTTAAGCATTAAGTCACTATCAATTCTTACCAGATAAACATCAATATAAGGTTCTGGAAGATTCAGTACATTTTCATTTTCACATGCAAGTAAAATTCTTTCCATTCCGGCAGCAAAGCCAACTCCGGGAGTAGGTTTTCCACCAAGTTCTTCAACTAATAAATCATATCTTCCACCACCACAAAGTGAACTTTGAGCTCCAACTTTTCCGCTGATAATTTCGAATGTAGTTTTTGTATAATAGTCTAAACCGCGAACTAATTTAGGATCAACTTCAAAAGGAATATTTAGATCAGTTAAATATTTTTTAACAACTTCAAAATCCTGTTTGCTCTCATCATCAAGATAATCTATCAGCAGCGGAGCGTTCTTCATTATCTCCTGATCCTGTTCAGCTTTGCTATCAAAAATTCTTAAGATATTTTTTTCAAAACGAATGCGGCTTTCTTCAGTAAGTTTGTCTTTTTTATCAGACAAATATTTTCTTAATTCATTTTTATAATTTTCTCTTGCAGAAGGAATTCCAAGTGAATTTATTTTAACTGATAAATCATTTAGTCCAAGTCTTGTGAGAATTTCAAAAGCCATTTCAATCATTTCGGCATCAAGCAAAGGTGAAGTGCTTCCTAAAGCTTCAGCACCGAATTGATGGAACTGACGTAGTCTTCCTGCCTGTGGTCTTTCCTGTCTGAACATAGGAGAAATGTAAAACACCTTAGTAAGTGGTTGTTTCTCTCCGAGAGAATGTTCGATAAAAGCACGAACAACTCCGGCTGTCATTTCTGGTTTAAGTGTAATTGATGTATCACTTCTATCTCTGAAAGTGTACATTTCTTTGCTTACAATATCTGTTTCTTCACCAATACCACGGGCAAATAAAGATGTTTCTTCAAATATCGGCGTCCGGATTTCTTTGTAGTTAAAGTTTTGAAATATTTTTCTTACAAGATTTTCGAGATGATACCATTTTCTTATATCAGAAGGGAGGATATCTTTTGTGCCGGTAATAGCTTTAATCATAAAAAATCATTTTTGAGGTTTATGTGTTGGACTTAGATTTCCAAATAGCTTTTTTCTTCTTCAAGAAATACATTCATAATTTCATCTGATGTTTCTGCGTTTAAAAGTCTCAACCTGAAATCATCTTTATTCATCATTCGGGAAACTCTGCTCAATAATTTTATATGTGCACTTATCATAGTATCTCGCCCTACAAGCAGAAAAATCAGATTAACAGGATTGCCATCGAGTGCATCATATTCAATTCCATCTTTCTTTCTTCCGAATGCAGCTATAATTTCTTTAACAGAATCAGTTTTGCCATGCGGGATTGCAAAACCCTTTCCAACTCCTGTGGACATGATTTTTTCTCTGTCGAGAACTGCTTGTCGAACTTTTTCAATGTCATCAACACGAGGATCATTATTAAATAAATCAATTAGTTCGTTTATGGCAGATTCTTTATCAGTACTGGTTAATTCTGCAATTATAAATTCTTTGGATAAAATTTCGCTTACTTTCATGATGTGTTATATTAAATGAAAAAAATTGTGCTGCAATTTAACAATAGGTGTCAAGTTGTGCAATTAAATGCTAGTTCATCATCGCAACTAATTTATAATATGCTGTTTTAGCTAGTTCAAAATCAGGATTCTGTTCGAGGGAATCAGAATAGTATTTCAAAGCAGTAAAATAAGCTCCTCTAAGTTCGTTTATTTTTCCGAGATGATACAGTGGGATATGTTTCATATCGTAACTTTGTACATCAATAGCTTTCTGTAAATAATAAATTGCTTCATCAAATCTGTTTAAAGCAATTAAATATGTTCCAATATCATTGTACGGATTTCCATAGTCGGGGTCTAATTCGATTGCAATTTTACATTCCTCAATTGCTTCTTCATATCTTTTTTCAAGACTTAAAGCCCAGCCAAGATGTGTGTGAGTTTTCGCAGTCGGGTAATAAGCAAGAGATTTTCTATAAGCTTTTATAGCTTCACTTATTTTACCACTGATATGTAATCGGTAAGCTTTCTCAAAGTATTCAGATGCCAGATACTCTTTTTCTCTATCAATCATTTTCTTCTTTCCTTATTATCAGATTTTCCGTTACTTATTTAACCAACATTTTCTAAAAAATCAAATTAAGTGTGATTTATACAACCATAAGCTAAACACAAAAAGTAAGTACAAAGTTCTTAATTGGAACTATTCGCCATTATTATCGGTTTATAAATCATAACATTAAGGATATTTTATGAAAGACGGATTCCAAAACTCAAAAAATTTCAAAATGAATAATGATTCTATTGATGATGATAATCATTTTTTGACCTCAATCGAAACACCAATAAGAAGTGATGCTTTCGAAATTGATGATGAAATCAAAATTGAATTAATTGAAAAGAAATTTCGTGAAATAATGGAAGTTCTTGGACTTGATTTGAATGATGACAGCTTGAAAGAAACTCCAAAGAGAGTTGCAAAAATGTATGTGAAAGAAATATTTAAAGGACTTGATCCAAAGAATAAACCTTCTGTTACTTTGTTTGAAAATAAATACAAGTTTAATCAGATGTTAGTTGAAAAGGATATTGCTGTTTACTCTTATTGTGAACATCATTTTGTCCCGATTATTGGTAAAGCTCACGTTGCTTATTTTTCTTCCGGAAAAGTTGTTGGCCTTTCCAAGATAAACAGAATGGTGCAATATTATAGCAAGCGTCCGCAAGTTCAGGAAAGATTAACCGTTCAGATTGCGAATGAATTGAGAGAAATGCTTCAGACTGAAGATGTGGCTGTAATTATTGAAGCAGATCATTTATGTGTTGCTTCAAGAGGAGTTCAGGATGTTTCCAGTTCAACAATTACTTCAAGTTATCACGGAAAATTTCTTGACAGTAATGTAAGGGAAGAATTTCTAAAGTATGTTTATGGGGCTCTCTAATAAGTTAAAAATTGTCAGGCTGAGCTTGTCGAAGACTGACAATTTTGACCAAGATCACACTTCGACATCCGTCAGCTGACGGATCAGTGTGACATAAAAAATTATTTTTTAGACAGCCCTTAAAAATTTCCTTCACTATATCCGCAAAAATTAAAAGCTAAGAGTGTTCGCAATTACAAAGCAAATTATCACTCTTAGCTTTTTCAAATGATTCTTTTCCTTCTCTGAATGCAAAGTAAGCAATTCCAAGTGAGCCTAACACATCAAAGTATGCAATATTGAAAATCTCATACAATCCACTCGATGCAAGCAAAATAAAAGAAAGATAAAAACAAGTTTTAGTACAATTTGCATCAGCAATTATTGCATCAGAGTTTAACGCTTTACCGACTTTCAATTTTGAGGTCATCAACCAGTACATTGTCATTATTGAAATGCCTGCGATAATTATTCCCGGAAGAGTTGTTTCAGGTTTTACGTCATTAATAATATTCAACACTGAACCAACAATAAGACCAACAGTTAAAAGATAAAATGCAGTACCTGTGACTCTTAATGCAGTTCTCTCAAATGTGTCACGGGTTTCAACTTTGGAATATTTCATTCTCAGAATCATATGAGCAATACCAATTCCTGAAATCACTTCAACAAAACTATCAACTCCGAAACCAAGAAGAGCCAGCGTTTCATCACCTGCTCCAAACCAAACAGAAATTATTCCTTCAGCAATGTTGTAAAAGATAGTAATGAAAATGAGAACACTGGCTTTTCTAATTAATTTTTCCATTATTAAAAATTATTTTTTTCCTATGAATCGTTTTCCATCTTCACTCAAATTTTTTGCATACTTTTCCGGATTCTTGGCAAATTTAGTATCACAACCCGGGCAGCAGAAACCATAGACTTTTCCGTTGTATTCAACCGTTGGTGTATCTTCTTCAAGTGGATTTCCTTTTACAGGACAAACTGCATTCCAGGGTTTTTTAGAAAGGGATTCTTTACTGTCATCCATCATTTGAACTTTAACTGAATCAGTTTTATGATGATGATCATTCATTCTTTCATTTTTATCCTGTGCAAAATTTAATGCACTTATAAAAATCACAATCGAAATTGCGAACACGAATTGTTTTAACATTTTTTTTACTCCTCTATTATTTTTATTTCATTGTAGCGGAAGGACTCGGCCTTCCTAAATATAGTTTAAATTTCTGACAAGGCAAGCCTTGTCCAAAAAAAAATTAATTACATTATACTCATTCGTAAACCAAAATAAAATTTTCTTCCGTCAATTGGTCCCCAGATTAAAGATGCATCAAAATAATTTCCGAATGGATCATCTGGAGCAATTATTGGATTTTTCTGTTTGAAGTTAGTCAAATTTTCTACACCAAAATAGATATCGAAATAATTAACTTTCTTCGTAATCTGAGCATTAATATTTAAGTATGATTTAAATCTATCTTCAACCTGATAATTAACTGGATTAACAGAAGTTGAAGGCACTCTGCCTGGTCCATTCAGAAGAAAAGATGAATCAAACAACCAATCTCTTTCTTCATTAGCATAAGAAACTGTTACTAAAGTTTTATAACGACTAACTAATGGTTTTGTCAATATCTGGTTTCCAATCTGAGTTCTTACATCAGTGTAACGAAATGCAGCTGTTACATCCAATCGTTTCAGCAATTCATAACCAAGTTCAATCTGATAGCTGTTTGAATATGATTTTCCTGAGAGATTAAAAAATCTTACCTGTCTGATATCAGAATCAATATCAACAACAGTTTGTTTGATGAAGTCAGTTCTGTAAAAATCAGCGGTTAATCTCAAATCGCGATATCCGATTGTTAAATAGTGAGTGATGTTAAAACCATAATTCCAAGCTTCTTCATAAGTTGGCTGATTTATTAAAATAAACTGACGACTGCTTGCAAGGTAATTAAGATTATCAGCAAAAAGATTTACTGATCTATAACCTTTACCAGCTGAAACTCTAAGTGTTGTGTTTTCATCAGGATTTATTTTCAAATGAATTCTTGGAGTAAAAAATGTTCCGTAGATATTATGGAAATCAAATCGTAAGCCCGGAACAACGGAGATTAAATTTGTAGGAGCATATTTATACTCAGCGAATAGTCCTGGTCTCGATTCTTTTCTGAAATAATCCAGACCATTAAATTTTTCCTCGTATTGATCAAAAACATAACTAGCGCCCAAAGTTACAGAATGAATATTATCCTCATCTTCTTTTGTAAAGAGTAAGTTTGCATAAAAAGTTTTTTGATCTGCATCATATTTTCTCAAACCGAACAATGAATTTTGTTGATGCCTTTGAGCATTGAGTATCAGTCCGATGCTCGAATACGGTTCATCATTAAAAACATATCCGTTTTTTGTAAACAACTCTAACCGCTTTGTGTTAATGTTTATTTCATAAAGTTTATTCTGGTAATCAGGATTTAAAGACGATGTTGGTCTCAACTGACCACCATTTCTCTCTTCATTAAGCACTTGCACTCCAAATTGAGATTCAAATCCTTGCAGTGAATTGTATTTCCATCTGTTAAAGAAGTTAAACTGTTTTACATTCGGCTGATCTTTGAAGGAATCCTGATCATCATCAAAAGTTTTTGTTATGAAATCTGTATGAGCGAGTAAAATCGTGCTAAGATTCTCGTTTAGTTGAAGCGATAAATTTGCGTTCAGGTCTGTTTTATAGTGTGAACTTTGAAATGCGTTGAAATAAAATCTTTCAACATCATCCGGTTTTTTATAGTCAATGTTAATTTGTCCGGTTATTGATTCATAACCATTAACAACAGATGAAGCGCCTTTAGAAATACTGATAGCAGTCATCCATGGTCCGGGAACATAATTAAGTCCAAAAGTACTTCCGATACCTTTTAAAGTAGGAATATTTTCAAACATCATTTGTGTATAAGTTCCGGCTAATCCAAGCAATTGAATTTGTTTCGCTCCAATAACAGCATCCTGAAACTGCACATCAACGGAAGCATTAGTGGTAAAGCTTTCAGCAAGATTGCAGCAAGCGGCTTTGAGCAATTCCTTTGATGTAATTACTTCAGTCTGTTTTACATCAAGCTCATCTATGAATTTTGATAATGAAGCAGCAGTAACAACAACTTCGCTAAGTTCTCGATTGATTGAAAGCACTACTTCAATACTGTCCATATCATCAGAAATGTTTAGTGTGTCTGGTTTATATCCGATATAACTTACAACTAACTTTAACTCACTTTGATTTTCAGATTTAAATTTTTTCAGCTCAAAATATCCGTTCTCGTCCGAAGTTGTCCCGAGCTGAGTATTCAGCCAGTATAAATTTGTACCAACGAGAGGTACTTTCTGGTTCTTTTCATTTAACTCGTAAACAAAACCTTTCAGAGTTTGAGCAAATGAAATATTAATGAATAAAATTACTGTCAGAAAAATTTTAATTACCAATCTCATATTTCACCTTAAAAATTTTTTATAAACACTTGTAAATGCTATTGAGTTGTAATTAATGAATGAATGCTTAAATAACTTGAATTAAATACAACTCAAGATTGATGCTTAAAGGAGTAATTCAAAACTACGGCATCAATTGAAAAGAAATTGAGATTGGATTAAATCAGTAACACTGAATTGTAAAGATGAATATCTACT
Source organism: Ignavibacterium sp. (assembly GCA_023511695.1). Lineage (GTDB taxonomy): Bacteria > Bacteroidota > Ignavibacteria > Ignavibacteriales > Ignavibacteriaceae > Ignavibacterium. Next base: position 5,144 of record JAIMAZ010000022.1, on the reverse strand, counting down.
TTCGATTTAAGAGGAGGCGAGTTATCTGCAGAGAAAATACCTTTATAGAAAAAATTATTAAAATTAGTTTCTAAAGAATTAGGGGTAAAAATATTTTTTGTGAATGAAGTATTACTTGATTCACTTTTATTGAAAATGAATTCGTCATCAAGTTTGTTGAAAACAAATTCATCTTCACAGCAATTGGACTTTGAAGAAGAGATGAAAACACTTCCCGCAATCTCTTCATCAATACTACAGCAAGAGACTATTTCTTCTACCTGTTGATTGCAGTTATTGCAAACAATTTCGCATTCATCAGATGAAACCTTTCCCATTGCATCGCAAAGATGATATGATAAAGGTACTCCTGTTGTAGCGAGTAGTATTAAAATTACGAGACTAAATATTTTAATTTTTTTCTTTTTCATCACAAAGCAAACTTAAATGAATTATTAACAGCACGCAATAGAAAATCAGATAACTTTTTATAAAATTTTCTGAAATTTGTTTAAATAATTAATAACTAATCGGGTTTCTGAGGATTGTCATAATTTCGCACTAATAAAAAATTTTCAATTTGGCAGATTTTCTCGAGTTTAAATAAATCAAATGAACCTATTATTTGATAATGAACTCTGAACGAATAATTTGAAGCAATTTATGTTAAGATAATTATCAACCTTCCCTATTAAAAAGGTTGTCTATAAGAAAAATCCTATAGACAACCTTAAAAGTATACTTAACTTTTTAGAGATTAGCTGTAATCATCAGATAACTCCAGTAAGCCAAATCTTCTCTTGGAGAATAAATTGTTTTCATTAAATCCCCAGGGAAAAATAAACTTCCACCCCAGGTAATAGTTGTGCCTTTGATGAAATTGTATTTTATTGTTAAATCAATCTCTTGGCCGAATGTATCTTTATCATCCGTAGTGCTTTGATTTGACATAAAGTGATGAACATCCAAAGCAAAGTTGAATTTTGAATCAACAGGATTTAGCGAAGCTTTGAAATAAAAATCATTCAGTCCAAGTCCCTGAGTATTTGATGGAAAATAATCCATATAACCATAGAATTTATGATTTGTACCGTAAGTAGTAAGATATGAATTAAATTTATCAGTTTTATTTGTATCAGTCCCGGATAGAATATCAGCACCAAGACCAAGAGTTGTTATACCAGTTTTATAATTACCTGATATAGAAATAAGATATGCGCTAACATCTTTTCCTGCTCTGCTTCCTAATTGATATCCTGCTTCAACAACCGTTGAGAAATCGCCATAATTTCCATAGTAGGTAACACCGAGTGTCAGGACTTCCAAAGCATTTGTATCCGGAAGAACATCTCTTCTGTCAATTTCAAAAAATCCAGTCAAATCGAATTTACTTGCGTCGCTAATTTTATTCTTTTTATAAAAACCATAGATGCTGTGTGAGGGAGTTGCATTTTGTGGAATAGGATAAATTGATGGTAAAGGCGCATTTATATAATTCACTGATTCATTTAATGTAAGTGCGAATAAGTCAAGATCCCAGCATTCAGGCAAAATGCTTAATCTTACACCATCGAAAGATCTTCCAATATAACTCCAACCAGAAACACCAAAAAATCTTTCAGTTCCATAAAGAATCTCGAATCTTCCTGCTTGAACATTAAAATCCAAATCAAAAGGTTTTTGCAAAGTTATATAACCTTGATAAAGATCAATGTTTTTAATGTTAGTTGTTGGACTTCCTTCCTGTCCAAACACTCTTGAATCCTGAAATTGTACAAAGAACTTCAGATTTTCAGAAACTGATTTTTCTACACCAAGCCGTGTTCGCAAGCTTGCAAAAGTAAGTGGATGTGTTCTGTCAGAAAAATCTCTCCCATCAAGTTCAGAGCGTAATTGAACTTGCCCGCTAAATTTCCATCCACCTAAATCTTGAGAATGAATTATTGAGAAAGAATATAATACCATAAAAACGAGTAATAATTTTTTCATACTTAGTTTTTCCTCTTTTTTATTTTATTGAATAATTAACTGAGTATTATTGATTAAAAGTATGTCACACCTGATCAATCGAGGTGTGACATTATAAAATTATTGTAAGCTTATTCTTTTATTTTATACTCAAACAAATAACCTTGCCTTTTTCTTGCTTCTTCATCCCATTGTTTTGCGGTCGTATTCAGAAATTCCTTTTTAGCTTCTGTCAATTTTGGCATATCAAGTCCGATAAACTTCTGTGCTTTTTCTTTGGTTGAGATATCAGGTAATTCAACAGGATATTGCCAGCCTTGCTTAACAAACAAAGCAGCAAGTTCTCTTCTTGCCTGTTCACCTTTTTGAATAGCAGTGCCGAGAACGCGTAAAGCTTCAACAGGTGCATGAAATCCCAAACCATTTGCAGCAGCAACCCAATCCCATCTCCATTGAGCGTGACGAATTAATTTCAAAATATTTTTCATTTGATCCTGAGTTGCACCATTATCCCAAGCAACTTTAGCTTCAATATGAGCAGCTGCAATTGTTTTCTCAGCAATTCTTCTAAGTTCTTCAATTCTATCTTGTCTATCGTAAACATCCTGAATAAGTCTTTGTGTATCTTCACGATGACAAACCTGACAAGTATTAGCAACATTGTTCAAAGGTGATTGAATATGATGATCGGTGAATTTCACACCACCTTCACTTTTATATGGCATATGACAATCAGCGCAGGAAACTCCGCGAATAGCGTGAATACCTGTTTTGTATAATTCATAATCCGGATGTTGTGCTTTTAACATCGGAGCTTTTGAAAGTGCATGTGTCCAATCTGTAAAATCAATTTCATCGAAATAAGCTTCCATTGAATCTGCACTAAATCCTTTATCCCACGGAAATGTTAAATACTTTCCTTCTCCTTTGAAGTAATATTCAACATGACACTGAGCACAAACAAGTGAGCGCATTTCCTGTCTTGAAAAACTATTTATATCTTTTCCCTGCCTTTGGAAAGCTTCAATAAGTGCAGGACGGGTTATTCTGAGGTTCATTGTTTTCGGATCGTGACAATCCTGACAGCCGATAGGATTTACATGTTCACTGCCCAAATCTTTCCACTTTGCTTTATAATAATTTTCAACTCCCATTTGATTCATCATTCTTGGAACATCGGTGCTTTTACATGTCCAGCAGGTTGCTGGCATTGGACTAATATTGTTATCACCGGTTCGCAATGTTTTCCTTAAATCTTCAACTGCATAAGCATGACCTCTTCCCTGATTGTAGTCTTTCGAAAAAGCATAACCAGCCCAAAGCACGACTAATTCGGGATACTTTTCAAGATAATCAATCATCTTTGAGCCGCCGTGTTTGCTGGCAAAATCCATATTCAAAGTTTTAAGATATGATTCATACTCGCGAGGAAAATTTTCTCCCCATACTTCATTTCTCGGCTCCCATTCTGCAATAGGTTTTAACATCTGAAGTGTATAAACAGATTCTGTTCTTCTTTCAATAATTGAAGAAGCAAGTAAGCCCAATAGAAAAACAACTACAGCTGTTCCAATGAATAATAACCAGCCGAGCCAGGGTTTCTCTTTGATAATTTCACTAATTGGTTTCATAATTAATCTCCTTAAAATTTTAATTTGACTTTTTTAGGCCTAATGATTCCTCAATCCACGAAGGGATTGGAGAACTAAGTTGTGGTACACGAGCATAAGGAGCTGAGGTTAAACTGTTAACTCTGCCGTGAGGAGTTTCTCTATGGCAATCCCAGCAATAACCATCTCCTTCGCGTTGAATACTTTGACCAGATATTGCTCTTAATGAAATCGGATGAATTAAATTCTGATGACATCGGATACAATTCTGTTGAACAGCCTCTTTGCCTGCCTGTTTGATTCTTATTACCTGCGGTTCAAGACGAAAGGTAAATACATAAGAATGCCGCATTCCATCTGCAGCTTTGAACAGATAACTATTAATTATGTTATCGTGAGGAATGTGACAATCATTGCAGGTTGCAACTCTTCCGTGACTACCTCTTTCCCATGTTGCATAATAAGGTGCCATTACATGACAATTAACACAAGTAGCCGGGTCGTCTGACAGATAAGAAGTTGCACGGGCAAGATGAAGTGTTAACAGAAGTAATCCAACACCGATTCCTACGAGAACAATTACCATAAATCTCCACTGTGGTGGAGGGATAAATGCTTTCAGTAATTTAATCAGTTTCATAGATCCTTCTGAATTGTTTGAGTTAATGTGATTTAGTTTTACAGGATTTTATATACTGTTTCCTTGATAGTTCAATTTTGCTCTTTAGAATTTCTAATTCATTTTCATTCAGTAAATCTTGTGTTCTGTTAAAGAGAATTCTTTCCTCTTTTCTTATGTGCTGCTCTAATGTTTTGCCTATTAAATCCAAATCATTCATCAAATTTTCAGATTCATTCAATTGAGAAATTCTTTGAGAAAGAAAACGATGTTCTTCAAGCAATTCATCAATCAGTTTATCGCATTCCAAATCTTTTCCTTTAATAAAAGGAAATAATATTTTTTCTTCATCCTCAAAATGTTTTCTCAAATCAAACTCAAATGTTTCTTTTGCATAAGACATTTTACCAACAAGATCAGTTGGTAAACCTTGATAAGCAGGAGCATTTGATTTCAATAGTTGTGCAAGCATCAAACCTTTTTGATGGTCTCTGGATAATTGCACTATTGCATTGTGTCTTTTCATTTTAATGATAGTAATATTTGATTTTCGAGAGAAATCGAATTAGGAAATAAAATTTCATTTTCAAGATAAATTGCTTTTTCTACATACTCAATAAAATTTTTAACTTTCCTGAAACATTCATTAGCTCGGCTTATCTCAGAATTTTCAATGGTGATGAATCCTTTTAGTGATTTAATATTTTGAATAATTTGCTCGTGATCAGATTTCATTATTTCAACCGGATTCTTAACAGTTTCAAAGTAAGGTTTCTCGAAGGGGATTTCATTTCGTTTAGTCTTTGACAAATTAATCAGATAAGGAAAAAGAATTTTTTCTTCTTTATAGATGTGAAGTTTAATATCCTTAAATAATCTTTCAACTACCTCGGAAAATTTTTTATCAGAACCGAAATGCTTCTGGATAAAGTTATAAGTTTCCGCATCAGTAAGATGTTGGTGCAGTT
>JAIMAZ010000208.1 GCA_023511695.1 Ignavibacterium sp. | reverse complement strand
ATAGTTGAATTTGTACCAACTTTTCTTGTTAAATCAAATATTCCGACAATCTCTTCTGTTAAACCTTATACACCACTGGAACTTCAGGGAAGAGATATTTATATAAGAGAAGCTTGCAATAGCTGTCATTCACAATTAGTTCGTCCGTTCAGATCTGAAACTGAAAGATACGGCGAATATTCAAAAGCAGGTGAATATGTTTATGACCATCCGTTTTTATGGGGTTCGAAACGAACAGGACCAGATTTACACAGAGTTGGTGGAAAATATCCGAACTCGTGGCATTATTTACATATGGAAAATCCAAGATCAATGTCACCAGGTTCTCTTATGCCTCCTTATCCCTGGTTACTTGAAAATGATTTGAATACTTCTACAACTGCTGCAAAAATTAAAGCGTTAAGAAAAATTGGTGTTCCTTATCCGGAAGGTTATGAAGAAATTGCAAATGATGAATTAGTCAAACAGGCAGACGAAATTGCTCTTGATTTACAAAAGAACGGAATTCCTGCTGAGCCGCAGAAAGAAATCATAGCACTTATTGCTTATATGCAGCGATTGGGAACAGATATAAAAGTAAATAAACAAACTGCTCAGAAGTAAAATGTATAAAGAAATTTTGCAATCAATTGAAGGCGTTGAAATTTATCCGATTATATCTTTAATCGTGTTCGTGGTGTTCTTCATTGTTGTTACAATTAGGTTGATTAGGATGGATAAAAACTACATCAACGAAATGAAACAACTTCCATTAAATAAAGATGACAATAACAAAATAAATTCAGGTGAATTAAATGAAAAACATACTTAATTCATTTTCATTAAAAGTATTATTCGCAGTATTGATTTTCAGCAGATATATAACTGCTGCCGGCGAAGCAGATTATCCCGAAAATTACTATGATAAAGTTGCAATATTTTTAGTACTGGTAATCATATTCGGTTTTCTGGCTCTTGCTTATTTCGAAGGAAGACAAAAGCCGGTAACAGAAAAGAAAAAATCTCTGCTCTGGGCAAAGATTAAACAATATCTTACCAAATCAACACCAATTGAAAAAGAAAATGAGATATTACTTGCTGATCATAATTATGACGGAATAAGAGAGATCGATAACAGAATTCCACCATGGTTCAGCGGACTGTTTTATGTTACAATTCTTTTTTCTATTTGGTATATGATTTATTATCATGTCATAGGCGCTGGTCCGTTGCAGGAGCAGGAATATGCTGAGGAAGTGCGGCTTGCCGAAATTAAGAGAGCTGAGTTAATAAAATCCGGTGCTTTAATAAATGAAGAAACTGTAACATTACTTACAGATAAAGCTGCTCTTGATGAAGGTAAAGAAATTTATAATAAGAATTGTGTCGCTTGTCATTCAGCTGATGGTGGTGGATTAGTTGGACCCAATTTAACTGATGATTATTGGATTCATGGCGGTGGAATTAAAAATGTTTTCAAAGTAATAAAGTATGGAGTAACTAATAAAGGAATGCTTGCCTGGCAGAATCAGTTAAATCCAAATCAAATGCAGGCAGTTGCAAGTTATGTTATTACATTACACGGAACAAAACCAGCAAATCCCAAAGCTCCTGAAGGAGAAATCTGGAAAGAGTAATTTTAAAAATTTGATCGGGATTTATACTTAAAAAATCTTTCTGAGAAAATTTTATGGAACCTGAAATAATTGAAGAGGAAAAGCAAGAGTTCAGAGATCATCTTACAACAGTTACAAAAGAAGGCAAGCGAAAATGGATCTTCCCGAAGAAACCTTCGGGAAGATTTTATAATGCAAGAACCATTGTTAGTATCATTTTACTCGCATTCCTTGTTGTTGCTCCTTTTATTAAAGTAAACGGACATCAATTCCTGCTGCTTGATTTCCCAAACAGAAATTTTATTCTTTTTGGTGTTCCTTTTGGTCCACACGATTTTCATTTATTTGTGCTCGCAATGATTTCGCTTATTGTTTTCATAGTCTTGTTCACTGCAATCTTCGGAAGAATATTTTGTGGATGGGCTTGTCCTCAAACAATTTTTATGGAAATGGTTTTCAGAAAAATTGAATACTGGATTGAAGGCGATGCAAATGATCAGAGAAAGTTAAAAGCTGCTCCGTGGACATCTGATAAAATTTTCAAAAAAACTTTTAAGCACATAATATTTTTCGGAATATCATTTTTTATTTCGAACATTTTTCTTTCCTACATAATAAGTATGGACAAACTGATTGAAATTGTTACCGATCCTCCTTCTCAACACCTAAGCGGACTATTTGCAATTACTGTTTTCTCCGGTGTTTTCTATTTCATATTCTCATATTTCCGTGAGCAGGTTTGCACACTCGTTTGTCCTTACGGAAGATTGCAGGGAGTTTTACTTGATCAGGATTCAATCGTAATTGCCTATGATTATAAAAGAGGCGAGCCGCGAAGTAAATTAAAAAAAGGAGATGACTTTTCTAACCGAGGTGATTGTATTGATTGTCATCTTTGTGTTGATGTTTGTCCTACAGGAATTGATATAAGAAACGGAATTCAACTCGAATGTGTAAACTGTACAGCTTGCATTGATGCCTGTGATAATGTTATGGATAAAATTAAAAGGCCTCGCGGACTAATCAGATATGCTTCGCTTCGTAATATTGAAAACAAAGCGAAGTTTAAATTCACACCAAGAATGATGCTCTATTCAACTATACTTGTAATTCTGCTTAGTGTTCTTACTTATCTGATGGCTAACAGAACTGATTTCAATGTGAATATTCTCAGAACTCCCGGAATGCTTTTCCAGCAACAACCGGATGGAACAATAAGTAATCTTTATGATTTAAATCTGGTGAATAAAACTTTTAATCCGGTTCAAATGCAAATTAAGTTGTTAGATCCTAAAGGTGAACTGAAAATTATTGGTAGTGATTTAAAGTTAAATCCGCAGCAAATTGTTGAAGCAAAGTTTATGATTTTATTGCCGAAAGAATCTATTAAAAAAATGAATACGCCGGTTGAAATTGGAATTTATGACGGAAATAAATTGATTAAAAAAATTAAAACATCATTTTTAGGACCTGTGGAAAAGGCACAACAATGAAAAAGATCAGTTGGGGAACAGGAATTGTACTTGCGATATTCATTTTTGTAATTCTGGTTCTCGCTCAAACCATTTATCTGATGAATCAAAAGGTTGATTTGGTTGAAGAAGATTATTACAAAAAGGGAATTGAATATCAGAAAGAAATTGATGTACAAAAGAAGAGCAGAGAACTTTCTGAGCCAATTAAGTTTGATTTTAATGGTCAGTATCTGATTATAGAATTTCCTAAAGATCTTTCTGATAATAAACTGTCAGGAGAAATTTTACTTTATCGTCCTTCTGATTCAGGATTAGATATAAAACTGCCAATCAGCACAGATAGTTTATCTCAGGTAATTCCTGTTTCAAATCTTAAAAAAGGATTCTGGCGTGTAAAATTAAAATGGCAGTATGATGGTCAGGATTATTATGATGAAACTTCATTTCGTGTTGAATAAAAATTTTAGTTAACAGAAATGTCACCAATAATATTTTCAGCATTGGCAGTTGGATTTTTTGGTTCGGCACATTGTATTGGAATGTGTGGACCAATTGCAATTGCTCTTCCTGTTCCTAATTCAGGCACATTTAATTTTATTGCGGGAAGAATTCTTTATAACATAGGAAGAATTTTTACTTATTCATTTCTTGGTGCGCTGTTCGGTTTACTCGGTTCAAGAATAGTTATTGCCGGCTTCCAGCAGTTCATCACAATTTTTCTTGGAGTAATAATTCTTCTAGTTGTTCTCACACCTTTCAAATACAAAGCAAAAGTTACTCAGCATAGACTCGTTCAGAAAATTACCATACCAATTAAATCCGGCATTGGTGAATTGTTCAAACAAGGAACAATCCCTTCAATGTTTTTGATTGGTGTGCTTAACGGTTTTCTTCCGTGTGGTTTAGTTTACATTGCAATTGCAGGTGCAATTGCTTCAGGCGATGCAGTATCTGGAATGTTGTATATGACTTTATTTGGTTTAGGAACATTCCCGGCGATGTTTGCCGCTACAATTTTCGGAAAATTCATCAATCTGAATATCAGAAGGAAACTAACTAAAGCTGTTCCCGTTTTTGCTATTGTTCTTGCAGTGCTTTTCATTTTAAGAGGAATGGCTTTGGGAATTCCGTATATCTCACCGAAAATTTCTGCACAGACAGTAACTCAATCCGAGATGGAATGTCACCCAAACCATAAATAGTCTTACTAAGAAAATTTTTTAAAGAATTTTCGATCCTAATCGAAAAATCTTATAATATTTTGCGATTGTAATCGAAAAATCTTATGTTTGACAAAAAAATCAGGTTCCAAAGTGATTAAGCGAGCCCTTCAACCAATAATTGAATCCAGACTTTTCAAAGGTAAAATCATAATTCTCTATGGTGCCAGGCAGGTTGGGAAGACAACTCTGATAAAAAATATTCAGAATAAATTTCCTGATATTTCTTTATATCTAAATTGTGATGAGCCAGACATAAGAGCATTACTTACCGATACTACCTCAACAAAACTAAAAAGCATCATTGGCAATAAAAATCTAATTCTTATTGATGAAGCACAGAGAGTGAAAAACATTGGTCTTACACTAAAACTTTTCGCTGATGAAATAAAAAATCTTCAGGTTATTGCAACTGGTTCTAGTTCGTTTGAGCTTTCAAATATTATTAATGAACCAACTAGACTCAATATTATTGGAAGGTACAACAAGGCGATGTTTCGCCCATATATGTCATAGCCAACAACCAATTGATGAAAAAATAACCTATCAATCAAAAAGAAGCTGGCTAGTCCGCCTAGAGAAACTATGGCAAGCAGGCGGAAAAGGATATTAAATGGTGCTGGCATCAAATTCTTCGTGTTATTCATTCTTCGTTTCTTCCTGATATTTGATTTGCGTGATTCTAATCAACGGCACCCGACCAATATAACATATCAATACACTAATTACCAAAAAACTTGCAGAAAGCCAACCAAAAGCAACGTGTAGCCAAGGAGTGTTAATAGCATCGGTAAAAGAGGTTTTTGTTAATGAAAAAATTGGAACAACAAGTATTGTTTCTCCCATTTTAAGGAGAAAATAACTTAAAAAACAGCCAGTTAATGCTATTGATATAGGCAATTCAAAACATATAAGTAGGATGATAACATGAGCAAATAGAATAACTGGCGTATGTAAACCAAAATTGAATAAATAATATCGAGATAATTGTGTTATAATACCTAAGCCAAGGCCGGCAAAAATAAGCCGGCCTAGCTTTCCTCGAAGCCCGAGAAGGCCTAAAGAGCTAAGTATTAACAAATATGATTCTGGGATTTGATAAAATAAAAATGGAATTAATCTCGTCATCTTAAAAGCCTCCTCGAACTTTGATAATCACCGTTGGTTGAGATCTCCACATACTCTAAGCAAAATTCCACGCTCAAAACGC
>JAIMAZ010000207.1 GCA_023511695.1 Ignavibacterium sp. | reverse complement strand
GGTTAGATCCTGATTTGAATCCGATTGAAGTTCTTATCCAGAACAAATCAAATCAATTTCAATTTATAACTGGTGAAGCTTCTTATTATTTACCAAGTGAATTTTCGGTTGATGTCAGATATGATTATGATTTAAACTTTAAACAGACATCCAAAATTGAATTTGATGCGCGTGTTGAGCACATCAAAGACGCTGGCATCAATCTCTATTATAGTTATCGTGAACCTAAGATCAGATATAACTCAATTTTTTCCGTTTTCGATTACGGAAATACTGAAGAGATTGAAATTGGAACTGATATAAAAATTAATAAGAATTTTACTGTGCTTGGTAATCTGGGAATTGTTAACTATAAAGATGACAATTCTTCCAGAGTTGGAATTGGACTTGCAACAAGTGTCGGAACATTTAATTATAGGAAAACTTTTGGATATGCGGGTGAACTTGATGCAATCTCTGGTTACTCGGCATATACTTTGGCTGATGGACTAATTACTCCTTCAGCAGGATTTTCTTACACAACATATAAACTTACACCTGATGCCGAAAAGAATTCTTTGACGACTATTCTTGTTGGATTAAATTTCAGACCATTCAGAAAGCTTTCGTTTGATGTTCAGGGACAGTATATGGATAATAAAATTTACAAAGATGATTTCAGATTATTGTTCAAGTTAAATCATTGGTTTAATTTAAATCTGTAGAGAAGTTATGAATAAAATTAAATATACTTACAGCATACTGTCTTTAGCAGCATTGATGTTTATTATTATAGCTGCTTTCCAAAACGAAGATAATAGATCAGACAATCCCAATGAAGGAAAAATAAAATTTTCACATTCTATTCATGCAGAATTAGTAGATTGTCAGACTTGTCATAATTCTGTTGTTGAAAGTACCTCACTTACAACACTTCAACTCCCAAATCACGATAACTGCTCATCTTGTCACAGTGTTGATAATGATAATGAATGTAATACTTGTCATATAAATGATGTTTATGAACCGCTTGTTCGAAAGAAATCCGAATTAATTTTCAATCATAAATTTCATCTTGAAAGCTCAGAGATGGATTGTGAATCCTGCCACAAAGGGTTAAGAGAAGTTGATTATAGTTGGCAGGCGGTTGGAGTTAATCCTCCGATGGAAAATTGTTATAGTTGTCACAATGATAAATCTATTGCTTCAAACGCTTGCGAATCCTGTCACATATCAACGGCAAATTTATTACCACAGAATCATAAAGTAGCAAACTTTTCCAGATATCATAAATTCACTGCAAATGCTGTTGATGCTAATTGCGTTATGTGTCACGATAACCAGAGCTGTAATGATTGTCATGTTGCTACAAATGTAATTACAGAAGTAAATCTTAATAATGATTTTTATCAGCCGTATTATCCAAGTAACTTCACTGACGGTACAAAACTTCAGGCAATAAGAAGAGTACACGATTTGAATTATCGCTTTACTCACGGAATAGATTCAAAAGGAAAAACTGCAGAATGTCAGTCCTGTCATCAGGTAGAAACATTCTGTACAAATTGCCATGCTGCTGAAAATACTGACTTTGCTGTTAGTGGAATTATTCCGGCAAGTCATCTTAAGCCAAACTTTTTTACCATTGGTGTTGGAACAGGCGGAGGTGAACATGCAATTTTAGCTCGTCGTGATATTGAAAGATGTACTTCGTGCCACGATGTAAATGGTTCCGATCCAAATTGCATAACTTGTCATCTTGATAGTGATGGTATCAAAGGTACTAATCCGAAAACTCATGCTAGAGGGTTTATGAAGGACGAAAAAGGCGATTGGCATGATAGTGCTGGTTCAATTTGTTATAATTGTCATACAAGTGCATCACCAAATTCACCTAAAACATCAGGATTTTGTAACTATTGTCATGGGCTTTAATATGAAGATAAAATATTTTTATATAACACTATCAATACTCTCAATTTTAATAATCTCTTCCTGCAGTGATATGAGAGTAGATGTTCCTCCTGCACCGGAAGTTGGAGTTCATAAAGATGGAATTATAAATCCTAATTCTCCAAATTTTCATGGTGTATTGATTCAAAATCTCAATTGGAATTTAAAGGAATGCCAGAATTGTCATGCCGCTGATTACAGCGGTGGTATTACAGGTTCAAATTGTTTGACTTGTCATACCCAACCATCAGGACCAGAAGCTTGTAACACTTGTCACGGACAGTTTAATAATCCTAATATTATTGCTCCGAACAAAGGTGCTCATTATAATCATTTATATACTAATTCAGTCGGAAAGCAAGTTGTATGCTTAGCTTGCCATCAGGTTCCATTTAATTTTAACACTCCTGGACATATTGATGATACAAAAGGTGCCGAAATTATTTTCAGTGAACTCGCACTAACTGTTACCAATGAGCCAACAACACAAGACTATGATTCTGGACTTTCACTGTTTACACCAAATCCAGGTTATAATAAAACAAATCAGAGTTGCTCAAACACTTATTGTCACGGTTACTTTAAAAATGGGAATGTTGATAACATCGTAAGTTTCACTGCTGGTTCAAACGGTGCAAAGTGCGGAAGTTGTCACGGTAATTCTACGACTGGAGATCCATTGCCTAAGACTTCCGCTGAAGGAGGAACACATCCTAATGTTACTTCCTGTAATACTTGCCATTCAGGAGTTGTAAATTTAGTAAATGGTAATTGGGTAATAAGCGATCCAACAAAACATATAAATGGTTTGTTAAATATTTTTGGACAAGAAAGAGATTATTAAAAGACCGAATATGATTTGAAAAAAGAAAGCCGTCAGAAAAATTTGACGGCTTTTTTTGTACACATTCTCAATCCTTAACTAAAACTGAAAAATTTTTCTCAATTCACAATAACAAATTCTAAAAAAATTGAATTCAACTATTGACAAAGATATTTAAAATTTATACTTTTGAGGTGCAATGTAACCGTTTACATTGTAACTTTAATGAATTCTTTGATACCTGTGCTTAAAAAATAATAGTGAAGAATTAGTCACTTGCCTATAAAATAACTTAAGAGGTGGAGCGTTGCATCTTTTTAACTTGTTTGTTTTTGTGCCAGTACTTTTTTTACTAATTGGTATCAATACCAATTACGCGCAAGCTACAAGCGATCCTGCATCACTTCCAGTTTACAAAACAAGTGCTCCAATTTCATTAGATGGTTTACTAAATGAGAGTGATTGGGCTGTTGATAAACCTCATCTGATGTTTAGAATTGGAGGAGTTCCATCAGGTAATTCTTATACACCAACCAACTTTGCAATAGTAAAACCTCCTTACACTGATACATCAACTTGCTACGTAAAATTTTTAAGAAACGGAATGGATCTATACTTCTCACTCAATTCTAATGATAAACAAGTTTGCAGATTTGATTGGGAAGGTGATGGAATGTTTATGAAGATTAAAGATGCTTCTAATACTGATAAAGAATATAAAATCTATGTTGGTGTAGTTAGTGGTGTTCCACAGTTCGTTTTTGAAACGAATGGTCCGGCTAATTCGGGTGCAGGAGCAGGGATTCCTAAGGCTGGAACGACAATCTATGATAGTTCAGATGTGGATAATGGTTACACTGCTGAAATGGAAATTCATTTAAATGAATTAGGTTTCACTACAGTGCCATCTTCGGTAACACTTCTCATAAATATTTTTGATCCGGATAATTACAGTCTCGGTGTTCCACCTCGGGGTCCAAACGGAAACTATGCGAAACAATGGTGGGGAAGTGAATGGGGCGGAACCTATCGCACACTTGATCTTTTAGATGTTACAGTTCCCGTTGAACTTACATCATTCACTGCAAGATATGATGGACTTTCTGCTTATCTTCAGTGGTCTACAGCTACAGAAACAAACAATAGATTATTTGAAATTCAGAGAAGCATAAACGGCTCTGAGTTTTCTACAATTGGATTTGTTGAAGGTAAAGGAACTACAACGATTCCTCAAAACTATGTATATGTTGATAAAAATCTTGATCCTTCTACTTCATACGCTTACCGCTTAAAACAAATTGATTTCGATGGTCATTTTACATATTCAAAAGTTGTTGAACTTGGTGAAACTAATCCAGTAAATTTTGAATTGATGCAGAATTATCCTAATCCATTTAATCCATCTACAAAAATTTCATTCTCCTTGCCTCAGCAAGCTAATGTACAAATTGAAGTTTTCAATTTATTAGGACAAAAGATTACTACTTTGTTTAACCAAAAAATGAATGCAGGAAAACACACAATTGATTTTAATGCTCCAGATTTAGCTGGAGGAGTTTATCTTTATTCTCTCAAAGCTCAGGATAATAATGGAATTGTAACATCAATAACTAAGAAAATGACTTTGATAAAATAATCATTTTTTATTATGAAAAGGCGGAGCTAATCTCTGCCGTTTAATTATTTAATTAACTATATGGCAACTATTAGAAAGATAGCGGAAAAAGCTAAAGTTTCAATTGCAACAGTATCAAGGGCATTGAATGATGATCCTAAAGTTACTGAGGAGACAAAAAAATTAATTCTTCAAATTGCAAACGAGTTGAATTATAAACCTAATATTGTTGCAAGAAATTTTGCGAAGAAGACCTCCAACATCATCGGGCTAATACTCCCGGATATAACTGATGAGTTTTTCTCAGAATTAATTAAAGGTGTTGATGAAGTAACCTATCAGCATAATTATTTTACAATGGTTATCAGTTCTCATCGTTATTTACAATTGGAAAATACTTTGAGTTCAGTTTTAAGGAATGGCTTACTTGGTGGATTGATTCTTTTGGTTCCAAATATTAGCATAAGTTTGAAGAATATTCTTTCACAAACGAAAATTCCTTTTGTATTAATTAGTGGTGGAATGAGTTCAACCAATTATGATGTAGTCTCAGTTGATAATTATCAAGGTGCTTATGATATGACTAATTATCTGATTAAAAAATGTGGATATACAAAAATAGCGCACATAACAGGACCAACTGATAATGATGATGCTAAAATCCGTGTTAAAGCATTCAAGGATGCTTGTCTTGAAAACACTATTTCAATACAAAAAAATTTTATAGTTAAAGGCGATTTTACGCGTGAATCAGGTTTAAAATCAGGTATGGAATTAATGAGTATGAAAAACAAACCTGAAGTAATCTTTGCAGCAAATGATATGATGGCTTTAGGTTGTTACGATGCTGCATTCAAAAAAGGTCTTAATATCCCTGATGATATAGCTATTGTTGGCTTTGATGACATTTTTGTATCACAATATTTGAACCCGCCATTAACAACTGTAAAAGCACAGATCGAAGATGAAGGCAAAAAAGCTGCTGAACTTCTTATTGAAAAAATTAAGTCGAAAATTTCTGTAAATAATAAACCTAAAAAGATAAAAATTGCAACTGAGCTTGTAATTAGAAATTCTACAAAAAATATTAAATAAAATTTCTTTTATTATGAAAAATTTTGAAACTAAATATGGTTATTTCTCCGAAGATGGAAATGAATATAT
>JAIMAZ010000206.1 GCA_023511695.1 Ignavibacterium sp. | reverse complement strand
ATGCTGGGTATAGACCTAGTACTGCCGGATACTACGTATTTAGTGAAAAATAAAGAGCGGGTAAAAGGAATTGTTGTGACTCACGGTCACGAGGATCATATAGGGGCATTGCCTTATGTGTTGAGAGATCTAAATGTTCCGGTTTATGGAACCAGGCTTGCGCTGGGATTGCTGGAATACAAGCTCGAAGAACATGGGATACTCTCGAACTGCAAGCTGCAAACGGTATCCCAGGGTCAAACTATAGATTTGGGCGTTTTTAAAGTAGAATTTATCCGTTCTACTCACAGCATAGCAGATGCTATAGCACTAGCAATTCACACACCTGTAGGTGTAGTTGTTCACACATCGGATTTTAAGGTCGACTATACACCTATTGCAGGTGAAGCCATCGATCTACCGCGTTTCGCAGAGCTTGGGAAAAAAGGTGTTCTGCTTCTGATGTGCGACAGCACAAATGTTGAGCGTCCAGGGTATACTATGTCTGAAAGAACTGTTGGAGAAGCCTTTGAAGAAATATTTGTTAACGAAGGCGACTTTGTTTCGAAAGGACAAGTACTTGCGCGACTCGAAAGCAAAGAGATGAATGCAAAAGTTGAGCAGGCAAAAGGTCAACTTGAAGCAGCAAAATTCAAATATAAGATGGCATTGAACGGCGCTCGTCCTGAAGAAAAAGAAGCAACTGAAAAATTATATCTTCAGGCAAAACATCAGTTTGAACTTGCTGAAAAAACTTATGAAAGAATGATGAATCTTTATCGCGACAGTTTAATTTCTGCTCAGGAAAAAGATGTGTACGAGTTTCAATATAAAGCAGCATTTGAGCAAATGAGTGCAGCAAAGTCAAAATATGATATGGTTGTTAAAGGTGCGCGATATGAAGAAATTGAAATGGCAAAAGGTCTCTACTATCAAGCAGAAAATGGTTACAAGGAAGCACTGGCTTATCAACAGGAACTTGAAATAAAAAGTCCAATTGATGGCGAATTACAGAAGAAGCTTGTTAATCAGGGCGAAATTATTTCAAGCGGTTATCCTGTGTTTTCAATTATTGATTCAAATGATTACTGGGTTACAATTCAGCTTAAGGAAGATGAAATGAACGGAATTAAAATCGGAGATGAATTTGACGGAATTATAAAAGCACTTGCTGGCAGGAATGTAAAATTTAAAGTCGACTACATTTCTCCAATTGGTGATTTTGCTAATTGGCGACCAACAAATCAAAAAGGTGAATTCGATATCAGAACTTTTGAAATAAGATTAAAGCCAACAGATCGAATAGAAGGACTTCGACCTGGAATGACAGTAAACATAATTCTAAATAAATAATAAACTCATACAAGATTTTTTGAAAAAATAGATAATTGATTTTTGGAATTGAAATAAATAGAAATAAAAAAATGTTAAAAGCGATTATAAATATTGCAAAGAATGAATTAACTCAGATAAGAAACAGCAGAATAACCGTTTTTCTTTACTCAATATTTCCTTTGATAATATTTCTTTGTTTCTCGATAGTTTATCAGAATGAAATTATAAGAGAAATTCCTGTTGCAATCATAGATGAAGACAATTCTGATTTATCAAGAACGATAATTCAATACATCGAATCTTCGCCATCAATGAAAATAGTTAGCTACTACACAACTCAGGATGAGATGAAAGAGGAATTTCTTAAAGGTGAAATTCACGGTGCGTTTTACTTCCCTGCTGATCTCAGCAATAAAATAAAATCCGGAAAACAAACAGAAGTAATAATGTTTATAAATGCAAGTAATTTACTTATAAGCAATAGCATACTTAATGATGGCACAAAAATTCTTAAAACTGTTAATGCCGGAATTTTGCTGAAAAAATTTAAATCGAATGGAATGACTGAAAAACAAGCAATGAATCTTGTCAATCCAATCAAAGTTGAATCAAATATATTATACAATTCAAATTATAGCTACATAACTTATCTGATTCCGGGATTAACAACTTTTATTCTGATGATGATTGTTATGATGGGAGCTGTTCCGATTATCAATCACAAATTAACTGAAACTGAATTTCAGAATGAACTGAAAATGACAAATAATAAAATTTTCCCGTTACTTGTTGGTAAATCAATTCCACATTTGCTTTTTCATTTTGCAAATGCTCTTATTCTTGTTGGAATAATATTTCCGTTATTTCACATATTTGTAAAATCATCTCAGTTCATTTTAATAATTTATTTGTTCTATTTTATTGTTGTAAGCTTCAGCTTTGGAATAATGTTATCATCACTAATTCCAAAGAGATCATTTGCAACTGAAGTTGCTCTTTTTATTCTGACTCCTGCTTTTATTTACAGCGGCTTAACTTTTCCTCTTTGGGCAATGCCGCAGATTCATCAGATGATTGCTAAGTTAATTCCATATACATATTTCCTTTCCGGCTTCATTAAGCTTTATGAAATGGGTACAAGTATAATTTATCTCAAGAAAGAAATTATTGTATTATCAATTTTCTTACTCATTTCATTTGTCATAACAATGATTTCAATAAAAATCAGGTTAAATATTTTAAGAGAAAACTCAATTGAAAAAGATTAAATCAATCTTCGGAATAATTAAAAGAGAAATTGACTGGATAATTAATGATTTAGATTTAATTGCTATGCTGCTTGCAGCACCATTGTTCTATTCTTTTTTCTATGGAACAATGTATATGAATAAAATTGAAACAGAAGTTCCGGTTGCAATTTATGATGAAGATCGTTCGTATGATTCTTATCAGTTTATTAAAGATCTTAATGCTAATACTTTGATAAATGTTAAATTCAATATTAACAATCCTGATGAAATTAAAGACAAGTTAATAAACGAAGATGTTCAAAGTGTAATTTATATACCAAAGAATTTTTCTTCTGATTTAAAGTATAACAGAAGTGTATCCGTAAAAGCTTTTCTGAACACACATCGTTTTCTTCATTCGAATGATTTGAATAAAGCGATAAATGAAGTTGCCTTAAACAAAGGTGAACAGATACGAATCCAGTATTTCAATTCAAAAAATTTTAGTAATGATCAGGCAAAACAATTATCAACTCCATTGAAAGATGAAACAAGATTGTTATTCAATCCCTCGGAATCTTATGGAGATTTTTTAATTCCGGCAATTCTTGTACTTGTTTTTCAGCAGACTTTATTTATGGGTTTAGGTCAATCAATGGCAAAAGAAAATGAATTAAAGAAACTTGATGAGCTTAAAATGCTTTCAGCTTCTAATCCTGTTTATTCATTAATTGGTAAAGCCGGGATTTATTTAATCCTTTATCTTTCTTATGCATTAATATTTTTCTCTGTTCATATAGCAGTTTTCAAAATACCTTTTAACGGAAGTTATATTGCTTTTCTCGTAATGACTTTGTTGTTGTTGATTTCGATTTCTTCAATTGCGATAATAATCGGAAGTTTCTTTACCAAAAAAGTTCACGCCTTAATTTTAATTTCATTCACTACGTATCCACTTTTCTTTTTCACAGGATATTCCTGGCCAAAGTTTTCAATGCCGTTTATTGCACAGATGATTGGATATTTAATTCCCACGACACCATATCTGCAAGCATTAAATCGTATTTTGCTAATGGGAGCCGAATTAAGACATATTATTTCTGAGATACTAAACATTTTGTTGTTAACCATCATTTACTTTCTGCTCGCAGTTTTTATTCTCAAAAGAAAACTCCACAGTGAAGAAGTTTCTGCTTAATATTTTTTTAATTGCTATTGAAAAATTTTTGATGTAGATTTGAATAGGAAAACAACTCATCACAGGAGTTAAAATGAGTAATAATTATTCCTTCCTGTTTAAACATAAAATTTATGTTCTGCAATTCGTTTTCTGCCTCTTATTTACAGCAGAAATATTTTCACAAGCTAATCTTATACAGTCAATTGATTTTGATTCTCAAAACAGAGTGGTTTATGCATTAACCGGTAATTATGATTCATCTTATGTGGTAAGATATGACAATGGAAATAAAGAAATCTGGAATCTGACTCAATTATTTAATCAGCCATTTTTTTGGATTAGCAGCTGTGTTGATAATAATGATAACATTTGGGCATTTATGCAAAACTATCTGTATAAATTTGATGGATCGAATTGGTCACAAATTCCATTACCTGATAGTAATCTGTTCTATTTAAAATTTTCTGACTTAGCTGTTAATAATGATTATCTGTTTCTTACCAGAATGCATGCATCTATTTATTATCAACCTGCACTGATTCGACTAAAACTTTCAGATAATACCTGGAAAGTTTTCGATCACAATAATTCCAATTATCCGGAAAATGTTTTAACAGGCAGAATTTTTATTAAAGGTGATTCTGTTTTCGTTGGAACAACTAAAGGTCTCGTGCTTGCCTATGGTGACTCAGCAAAAGTTATTCTTGATACTGCTAACTCTAATCTTTCCACACAATCAATTTTCTGCTTTTATATTGATTCTCAAAACAGAAAATGGCTTGGTACTTTTGATAATGGACTGATCGAGTGGAATGATAATTTTAATTTCAGATATTTTAATAATAGTAACTCTGCATTACCAAATAATTTTATAAATGCAATTGATGAAGACAGTGATGGTAATCTTTGGTTGGCAACTGATGAAGGATTTGCCTGCCTGAAAAATGATACTATAATTTCGTACTCAAATCTCGTTAATAGTCCAATTATCGAAGTTAAAGTTGATAATCAAAATCGGGTTTGGCTCGGCGAACTTGGTGATGGAAGATTATTAGTATTTGATGGAAACAATCTCAATTCAATCACAGATGTATTGCAAGAATATAATTATTTACCTGAAGATTTTACACTAAGCCAGAATTACCCAAATCCATTTAATCCAAGCACAAAGATCAGGTATAATATTCCATCTGTCATCCTGAGTTCATCGAAGGATGACAAAGTTGGTGTTACATTAAAAGTCTATGATGTTTTAGGTAATGAAGTAGCTACTTTAGTTAATGAGAACAAGCCAGCCGGTGTTTATGAAATAGAATTCAATGCTTCGAAATACAATCTTACAAGCGGAATTTATTTCTATAAATTAGTTGCTGGTTCTTTTGTTCAAACTAAAAAGATGATATTGACTAAGTAAGTTTTCATAATATTGATGATAAAAGCTGTCGGCAATTGCTGACAGCTATTTTATTTTAAATTCATAAACTTCAACACTTCCCAAAATTACCTTCCAAAATTTTTCTCAATGTAAATTTTGCTTCTTTCAATCCGATAATACTATCAGAAATATTGTAATTAGTGCAATAAACAAATTATAAAATTTTCAATTGAATGGTACAAATGTTGGCGATTATTTGAAGCGAAGTTGATGAGTTACATTAAACAGGAAATTTCTATGAGATTATTAAATATAAAATTTATCCTACCTCTTCTGAGCATTTTTTTATCTTTAAATATTTTTAGCTATTATTTTTATTATAAAATAATTGTTATTTTTATTTATAGAAGCCTGGATTAGTTTTAATTCATTCGGTTCATTAA
>JAIMAZ010000205.1 GCA_023511695.1 Ignavibacterium sp. | reverse complement strand
GCGGAAATACTTTAAAGTTTGATTTGACAGAGAGTTCATCAAACAAAGTATTTGAAGTTGTAACGTCTAAACTTCCGATTGATAAATCATCAATTACATTCTGCCAAATATCATCGAACGATGAAGAAACTTCAGAAGATATTCTCAATTCATTTATAAATACCACTCACGATTTATTATTAATAATTGAATCTAAAGGATATAAAATTTTAGCAGCAAATGATAACGCACTGAGAGCATACGATATTGCAAAAGAAAATATTATTGGTTCAAACTTTATTTACCTTTCAAGAATTCCCGAAAAAGAAACTGAATACTTACAAAATCTTAATTTGACTAATCAACCTTTTGAATAT
The DNA here is from genome assembly GCA_023511695.1 of Ignavibacterium sp. Classification (GTDB taxonomy): domain Bacteria; phylum Bacteroidota; class Ignavibacteria; order Ignavibacteriales; family Ignavibacteriaceae; genus Ignavibacterium. The sequence goes on along the minus strand of JAIMAZ010000205.1, from coordinate 5,135 downwards.
GAAACGATTCATTTGAATAGTAACGGTGATGACATTTTTCTTAAAGCAAAAATTTCAAAAACTTTTTATAAAAGCAGTGAGGCAATTTTATTCGCAGCCAGTGAAACTACCTCAGATAAGATTTCTGAACACAAACTTATATCGATTGAAAATCGTTTTCAGGTATTATTTGAAAACAGTCCGTTGATGACTTTTATTATCGATTCAGAGGGTAATATACTAAGTACAAACAGTGCTGTTCAGATGGAATTACAATATGTTCCAAAGGAAATTATTGGAAAGCATATTTCAAAAATTTATCATCCTGATGATGAGCAATTGATTAATTATCAGATAAGCAAATGTTTACAGAATCGAAATAAACCATTCACCTGGGAATTAAGATTATTAAACAGATTTAATAGCACTATCTGGGTTAGAGTAAGTGCAGTTTCTTTTGCATCTGAAAAAGGTGCAACAGAAGTGATGATTGTTTGCGATAATATCACAGTTCAGAAAGATACCGAAAAGACATTAATTGATTATGCTAAGTCATTACAAAGAATGCTTGATGCTTCGCCGCTTGGTGTACTTGTCTATTTATTAGATGAAGAAAATAATTTAAGATTGATTACGACTAATCATTCAGCTGAAGAAATTTTAAAAATCAATTCTGAAAATTTCTTGTATAAAAAGATTGAGGATATTTTCCCTTCACTTCCCCATCAAACAGTAGTTGAAAAGTTAAAAGACATTGCAAAGAACGGCGGTAATGTATTATTTCAAAAATTAAGATATTACGATAAGAACATCAGCGGTATATACGAATACTCAGCAATTCAATTAGCAGAAAAAACTGTAGCAGTTTTCTTTACTGATGTATCTGAACGCGAAAAAGCTCTTGAGCAAATTGCTGAAAACGAATTGAAATACAAAACACTTTTCGAAGGCTCGAATGATGCAATACTCCTGATGAAGAATGAATATTTCATTGATGCAAATCAAAAAGCACTTGAAATGTTTGCCTGCAATAAAGAAGAGTTAATTAATAAATCACCAATAGATTTTTCTCCGGAATTTCAGGAAGATGGTGAATCCTCTCAAACTAAAGCATTAAGATTTATTGACAATGCTTTGAAAGGAATTCCACAATCCTTTGAATGGAAACATATTAGAAAAGATAAAACTGAATTTGATGCTGATGTAAGTTTATTCTCTATCGAAATAAAAGGTGAGCTTTTTATTCAGGCAATAGTAAGAGATATTACCGAAAAAAAGAAAGCTCAGAAACAGATTGCAATGTTTGCAAATGCATTTAAAAATATTTCTGAATGTGTCATTATCGGAGATACTCAGGATAATATAGTTTTTGTTAACGAAGCATTTACAAGAACCTATGGTTACAAAACTGAAGAGATAATCGGGAAAAATGTAAACTTGATTCGTTCCTCAAAAAATCCGATTCATATTGTTCAGGAAATTCTTCCTAAAACATTAAAAGGCGGATGGAAAGGAGAACTGATAAATGTTAAAAAATCCGGTGAAGAATTTATAATATCACTTTCAACTTCACCTATTTATGATGAAAAAGGAAATCTGATTGCTCTTGCAGGAATAGTTGAAGATATAACAGAAAGAAAACAAACTATTCAGCGTCTTGCCGAAAGTGAAGAACGTTTTCGCTCACTTGTTAATAACATAGTTGAAGCAGTTATAATTGTAGATTGGAACGGAAAAATTTTATTTGCTAATCAAAGTGCTGCAAAACTTGTTGAACTTGATTCACCAGAAAAAGGAATTGGAAGAAGTGTAACAGAGTTTCTTCATCCTTCAAATATTGATAGGGCAATTCGTCTCATTTCTTTCGAGAAAGAAAGTGAAGAAACAATTCGCGATACTTTTCAGTTGGTTACTTCAAAAAATCAACATAGATGGGTTGAAAGTATGTCTTCAAGAATCAGGTTTCAGAATGAATATGTACTGCTTACCACACTAAGAGATATTACAGAAAGAATAAAAACGGAAGAGCTTCTTCATCTTTTAACAAATGCTTTACATAGTGCCGCAAACGGAGTAATGATAACCGAAGTAAATGGAAAGATAATCTGGGTTAATGAAGCAATTGAAAAACTTTCTGGTTATAATGAACATGAGTTAATCGGCAAGACACCAACTGTTTTCAAATCTGGTTTAATGCCAGATGAATTTTATTCAAAAATGTGGCAGACTATTCAAAGTGGAAAAGTTTGGAAAGGTGAATTGATTAACAAACGAAAAGATGGAAGTTACTATGAAGAAGAAATGACTATCACACCAATTTTGAATGAGAATAATGAAATCAGTCATTTTATTTCGATCAAACAGGATATAACTGAACGTAAAAAAACCGAAAGAGAAATTCGGGAAGCAAAGGTAAAAGCAGAAGAAATAAACAAACTCAAATCAACTTTTCTGGCAAATATGAGTCACGAATTAAGGACTCCGTTAGTAGGAATTTTAGGATTTGCTGAATTACTTCGTGATAACATTTCAGAAAAAGAATATTCCGAAATGGCTTCAAGAATTCATAAAAGCGGAAAAAGATTACTCGATACTCTTAATTCAATTCTAGACTTATCAAGAATTGAAGCTAACAAAATGGAATTGAAACTTGATAACATTAATGTATGCAGAGTTGTCCGTGAAAACTTAATGCAGTTTGAAGCTCTCGCATCATCAAAAAATCTTTATCTGAAAACTGACCTGGAAGATGATGAAATAATTTCTTATCTCGACGAAAAAATTCTTCATCAGATTCTTAATAATCTTATCAGCAATGCAATTAAGTATACTCAGAAAGGCGGCGTAACTGTTGAAGTTCATAAAGGAGTTATTAATAACCAGAATAATGTTTTTATAAAAATTAAAGATACAGGAATTGGAATTCCTCCTGAGAGTATTTCAAAAATATTTGAAGAGTTCAGACAAGTAAGTGAAGGTCTTGATAGAAAATTTGATGGAACTGGTTTGGGATTAACACTCACTAAAAAGTTTGTTGAAGTTCTTGGTGGAAAAATTCAGGTTGAAAGCGAAGTTAACAAAGGTTCAGTCTTTACAATTAGTTTTCCAATCATCGAGACAGAAAAATTAAAATCAGATTCCGTTATTACATCTGAGTCTGAAATATCATCTAAAGACAACAAAAACTTTAGAGTTAACCCTAAAATTTTGTTGGTTGAAAATGATGATGCAAGTATTGAAGTGACAAAGCTGTTTCTTAAAGATGAGTGCGAACTTGATGTAGTTGCAAATGGCGAACAGGTACTCGAATCTGTTAAAGAAAAAAAATACGATATAATTTTAATGGATATAAATCTTGGCCGAGGCTTGAGTGGTTTAGATGCTGCCCAAAAAATCCGTTCACATCCCGGTTACGAGAATACACCAATTGTAGCTGTAACGGCATTTGCAATGATTGGAGACAAAGAGGAATTTTTAAAGGCTGGTTGCACTCATTATTTATCAAAACCATTCAAGAAAAATGAATTGCTCGATTTGATAGATGAGATTATCTCAGCAAAATAAAGCTTAATAACTCACTTTACGCAAAAAAATTCTTTTACCCAATCTTTCCGTAACATAGAATTAAGTCTGTGTTACGAGCTTACAATATTTATTTAAATGCTGCATAAGGTAACTTTATAATTTTATTCTATTTTACAACTACAGTTTTGATATTCACAAATTCGCGAATTCCAAAAACAGAAAGCTCTCTGCCGTATCCTGATTCTTTGATTCCACCAAATGGTAAACGCGGATCTGATCTTACAAATTGATTTACAAAGCAGCTACCAGCATTCAGTTTTTCTCGGGCAATTTTTTCACCTCTAGTTATGTCTTTTGTAAATACCGCCGCACCTAATCCAAAAACACTTTTATTCGCAAGTTTAATTGCTTCATCTTCATCTTTAGCTTTGATAATAGCAGCAACAGGTCCGAATAATTCCTCATCAAAAGCTGGCATTCCGGGAGTTACATCTGCAAGAACTGTCGGCGGATAGTAAGCACCATCTGAATCAGGAATAAATCCGCCGAGTAAAAGTATTGCACCTGTTTTTATACTTCTTAAAACCTGATCGTGTAGTTCATCTCTTAATTTAACACTTGCCTGCGGACCAATGTCATTAGATTCATCAAAAGGATCACCCATTTTTTTCTGTTTCATTAAATCAACATAAAGTTCAACAAATCTATCATAAACTTTTTCTACTACAATAAATCTTTTAGCAGCAATGCAACTTTGTCCGCCATTTATTAATCTTGATGTTACACAGGTTTGTACTGCTTCATTCAAATCTGCATCTTCAAGTACAACATAAGGATCACTTCCGCCAAGTTCTAAAACAGTCTTTTTTATATTTGATCCGGCAGCCGAAGCAACTGATTTGCCGGCTGGTACGCTTCCGGTTAATGAAACTGCCTGCACAATCGGATCAGCAATTAAATCTTTTACTCTCGATGAACCAAGAATAACCGATTTAAAAACAAACTCAGGAAAACCTGCTTCAGAAAATATTTCTTCAATTGCTAATGAGCAGCCGCTAACATTTGATGCGTGCTTAAGTAAGCCAACATTTCCTGCCATCAAAGTTGGAGCAGCAAATCTGAATACCTGCCAAAAAGGAAAGTTCCAAGGCATAACTGCAAGTACAACACCAAGTGGTTGGTATGTAACAAAACTTTTTGAAGAATCAGTTTTGATTATTTCGTCCTGCAAAAATTTTTCAGCATTATCTGCATAGTATTCACAAACCCAGGCGCACTTATCAACTTCAGCACGAGATTGCGCAATTGGTTTGCCCATTTCAAGTGTCATCAGCTTAGAATACTCTTCTCGTTTACTTCGAAGTATTTCACCTGCAGTTTTCATTAATGATGCACGATAGTTGAATGATTTGGTTTTCCAATCTTCGAATGCATACTGCATTTTAGAAAGAACTTCAGACAATTCTCTATCTGAAATTTCCTGATATGTTTTTATAACCTTATTATTTGCAGGATTGATTGACTGAATCATATTTCCTCCGAAAGAATTATTCGTTTCTTTTTATTACCACTAAAGTTTTATCATCTGAATAAGTACCATTTTTGTTAAATCTTAATACATCATCTAGAAT
>JAIMAZ010000204.1 GCA_023511695.1 Ignavibacterium sp. | reverse complement strand
GTTTTTGATGAAGGTGCAATTTATTTTATGAATCTTGATTAGGAGTTTAAAATGAAAATTTTAAAAATATTAACCGTTTCAATTCTGATTATTTTTTCTTTTAACTCAATAAAAGCTCAGGTAACAGGATTATCTAACTGGAATATTTATCTCGATCCCGGTCATAGCCAGTTTGAAAATATGGGAATTTATGGCTATTCGGAAGCTGAGAAAAATTTAAGAGTTGGATTACACCTTCGTCAAATGCTGCTGAACTGGACCGATATTGACACGGTTTACATCTGTCGTGAAGATGATCTTGTTCAGGTTACACTTCAGCAGAGAACAGATCAAGCAAATGCACTTGGGGCAGCGCATTATCATTCAATCCACAGTGATGCTTCATCTTCTCCAACTCCAAACAGTACTTTGTTATTGTGGGGACAAATGGGTATAAATGGTCCGGAGAAAACTCCACAAGGCGGAAAGAAGATGAGTGATATTATGGTCGTGTTGTTAACAGCCGGAATGCGAACAACTACACGCGGTTCAGTTGGCGACAGAACTTTTTACGGAGTTCCCGGAAGTGTTCCTTATCTCTGGGTTAATCGCGAAACAAATATGGCTTCCGAACTGAGTGAGGCAGGATTTCATACTAATCCAACTCAGAATCAGAGAAATATGAATGAACTCTGGAAGCGAATGGAAGCCAAAACAATGTTCTGGACAATTCTTAAATATCATAATCTACCAAGACCTTATGCCGGAACTGTTGCCGGAATCATTACTGATTTTGAAAATAGTCTTCCGATAAATGGTGCCATAATAGAAATTAATGGTCAGATTGATACAACAGATACTTGGGAATCTTTATTCTATCGTTTTACCAATGACCCAGAACTTTTGAGAAACGGCTTTTATTATTTTGAAAATATTCCGCAAGGAACTCATCCGATAAAATTTTACAGAAATGGTTACGATACATTATACACAACTGTTACGATGCAGGATACTTTCATAACATTCAAAGATGTTCAGATGATTTCTAATACTCCGCCAACAGTTGCAAGTACAAATCCTGCAAATAACGATAGTCTTTATCCGGGATATGAAAATCTTGTAATTAATTTTTCCCGACAAATGGATCGCAGTTCAACTGAAAATGCAGTTTCGATTACTCCATCAGTTGGAGTTACATTTAGCTGGAGTAATAATGATAAAACCTTATCAATTAATACATCTAACTTTGCATTTAATTCATCTTATCAGGTAACAATCAATCCGACTGCGCAAGGCAAATTCGGTCATCCCTTTGATGGAAATGGAGATGGTACGCCGGGAGATTCATTTACTATAACAGTTTACACTAAGCAGCAGGATAATGCCGCTCCTCAAATTGTTTCTGTTTATCCAAATCCGAATTCTTCTAATGTTGAAATTAAACCTGTGATAAATATTCTTTTCAATGAAGCTGTTAGTGCTTCAACTGTTTCCGGCAAAGTAAAAGTATTAAGAAATTCGACAGGAACATTCGCTAATGGAATTTTAAGATTCTTTACAATTAACGGAAGAAGTGCAATTAACTTTTTTGTAACAAGTTTATTAGCTGAAAATGAAACTTACACGATTCAACTTCTGCCTGGAATTAAAGATGTTTTCGGAAATGAAATAACTACTCAGAATGATTACACTTTCACAACCGGCAATAATACTTTTAATCAACTTCTTTTGATTGACAACTTTGAAAATGGAGTTGGGTCCTGGTGGCAGCCAACACAATCCGGTTCAACAATTGGTGTGAATGCTGGTAATACAAACATGGCTCTTTCTACTTCAGTAATAAATCTTAATACAGGTAGTACACGATCAATGCAGTTGAATTATGAGTGGAATACAGGTGCAACAAACTGGTTAATCCGAGAAAAATATACTCCTGTTACTCCAACTTTCGACAACTCAAACATTCTTCAGGCATTTGTTTGGGGAGATGGAAGCAATAATCATTTCAGATTCGCAGTAATTGATCAGGGAATTGGAGGATATGAAGTAAGTCCCTGGTATGCTATTGATTGGATTGGCTGGAAAGCAGTCAACTGGAATCTTGCTGAAGGTCAAACAGGAAGCTGGTTAGGAAATGGAATTCTTGAACCACCTTTAAGATTTGATAGCTTTCAACTAACATATTCACCAAGCAATGCAAGTCAGGGCACTTTGTATTTCGATGATTTAAGAATTGTAAATTTCGCTCCACTCTCAGTTGAACCCATTGATGGTTCTGTTCCGGTTTCATATTCATTAAGTCAGAATTACCCTAATCCGTTTAATCCTTCAACAAAAATTAATTTTAGTTTACCTGAACAAACTGCAGTTAAAATAATTGTGAGTGATATACTCGGTAGAGAAGTAAAAACATTAGTTAATGATAATCTTAATGCAGGAACTTACTCAGTTGAATTTAATGCAATTGATTTTCCAAGTGGAATTTATTTCTACACAATGATTACTGATAACTTCAAACAAAGCCGCAAGATGATACTCTTAAAATAATTTTATAAAAAATTATTGTAGCCGCAAGCTTCAGCTTGCGGCGAATATAATGACAAATGATTTATAATCTTCAAAAACAAACTAATCACAATTTTTCACGGTATGAAATACAGAAAATTCGGAAACACTGATTTACTTGTAAGTGAAATCGGATTTGGTGCTTGGGGAATCGGCGGACCAGCAATGGTTGGCGATCTTGCAATTGGCTGGGGAAATGTTGATGACCAAACTTCAATTAAAGCTTTAGAAAAATCTTTTGAACTCGGAATAAATTTTTACGACACTGCCGACTTTTATGGTTTCGGTCATTCAGAAGAATTGATTGGAAAAGTATTTGGTAATCGTGATGATGTTATTATTGCAACAAAAGTTGGTCATCGGGTGGAAAACGATAAGATACTTCTCGATTATTCCAAAGAACATATTCTTAAATCCTGCGATGAAAGTTTAAAGCGGCTTCGAAGAGACAAAATTGATTTTTATCAGCTTCATTCAGCAAAACTAAATCATCTGCAAGATGGTCAGTGCATTGAAGCAATGGAAGAATTATTTTCAACCGGTAAAATTCGTTATTGGGGAATTTCTCTTAACACATTTAACCCTTATCCTGAAGCAGAATTTTTAATTAACAAAAAACTTGCGTACGGATTTCAGGTGGCTTTCAATATTATTAATCAGCGTGCATTAAAATTAATTGATACTGCCTCACAAGCTGGCTATGGAATTATTGCACGAATACCTCTTCAATTCGGATTACTTACAGGAAAATTTTCTAAGGATACAAAATTTGAAAAGAATGATCACAGAAGTTTAAGATTAAAACCTGAACTTCTTTCGGAACTTCTCGATGAATTAGAAGAGGTATTTAAACTTGCTGAAAAATATAATATTGATAAAACAACTTTTGCACTTAGCTTTATAATGAATCATCAGGGAGTCTCAACAGTAATTCCGGGAATCAAAACTCCCGAGCAAGCAATTAAGAACACTCAGCCGCTAATAAAAATTTCTGAAGATGATCTTAATTTTCTTCACGAATTGTTCAATAAAAATTTTGATGAATTGGTTAGTAAAATGTCATGAGAAAAATTTTAATTGTTCTTTTATTTTCTTTCACTTCTTTGTTTGCACAGCAAATAAAATTTGCGTGGCTTACAGATATTCACATCGGCTATCCGACTGCAGAAGAAGATCTGAATCAATCTGTTAATGATATAAATACCATTGATGATTTAAATTTTACAATTGTATCAGGCGATATTACTGCAACAGGAACATTAAAGGAACTTTTGCTTGCTAAATCAATTCTTGATAAACTTAATAAGCCATATTACATAATTCCTGGCAATCACGATACAAAATGGAGTGAATCCGGCTGCACAGATTTTATAAAGCTTTGGGGCAATGACAGATTTGTTTTTGAACATAATGATTTTGTTTTTGTAGGTTTGCATCAAGGTCCAAGAATGCGAATGGCAGATGGTTTCTTTGCACCTGAAGATTTAAGATGGTTTGATTCATTATTCAAATCCAAATCCGATTCTTCTATGCCGCTGATTTTTATTACTCATTACCCACTCGATGAAAGTATTGCGAATTGGTATGAAATGACTGATCGCCTGAAAAATCTTAATACAAAAATTGTTTTATGCGGACACGGCCATAAAAATAAATTTTATAACTTCGAAGGAATTGCCGGAGTTATGGGAAGATCAAATCTGAGAGCAAATGAAAATAATGGCGGATATAATTTAGTTGAAATTAAAAATGATTCTATTTATTTCTTCGAAAAAAAGAATTCAACATCTGATTATGTTTTATGGCTTGCAGCCAGTTTAATGAATAATGATTTAGATTCTCAAATTATCAAACGACCTGATTATTCCGTTAATAATTCCTTTCCGAATGTAAAAATCAAATGGCAATTTAATTCCGGTTATACAATAGGATCATCGGCTTGTGTAAAAAATAATTCTCTTTTTTTAGGAGATGCTTCAGGTAAATTTTATTCCTTTGATGTTAAAGATGGAAATGTTAATTGGACTTACACAACAAGCGGTGCAATTTATTCGACCGCTGCAGTTGAGAAAAATTATGTTGTCTTTGGCAGTACTGATAGTTCAATTTACTGTTTGAATTCAGATAACGGTGAAATAATCTGGAAATTTAAAACTCAAGCTGCAGTTCTTGCATCACCTATCATTAGCAAAGACATTATTTACATCGGAGGAAGTGACAGAAAGTTTCGGGCAATTGATTTGACCTCAGGAAAATTACTCTGGGAATTTGACAATCTTAATGGTTTCATAGAATCGAAACCGACTTTGTTTAATAATAAAATTATTTTCGGTGCTTGGGATGAGCATCTCTATTGCCTCGATCTTCAATCAGGAAATCTAATCTGGAAATGGAAAGGCGATCGTGATGGAATTTTTTATTCACCAGCTGTTTGTACTCCGGTTGTTTCAGATGGAATAGTTTATATTGTTGCACCAGACAGAAAAATGACTGCAATTGAAATTGAAACCGGAAAACAAATTTGGAGAACTGATAAATATCAGGTTCGTGAGACGATAGGAATTTCAGAAGATGAAAAGAAAATATTTATTCGAACGATGAATGATACAATTTTATCTCTTCCCTGTTCATCAGAGCTTAAAGAACCAATCTGGATTACTGATTGTAAATTTGGCTACGATATAAGTTCTGCTCAGATTATGGAAAAGGATGGAACAATTTTTTATCCAACAAAAAATGGAATATTGTTTGCGCTTAACTCCGAAGATGGAAAAATTCTGTGGAAATATAAAGTTTCAAATGGATTTGTAAATACAATAACTCCGATTGACAAAAACAATCTTGTGATAACTGCTTTTGATGGAAAGATAACTTTTCTTTCAGTTGATGATAAATAATCAAATCATAATATCAGTTAATAATTTTCAATCTTATTTGTAAAAACTATTATCAAGAATTTTTTCAATTCCGTTTTTTCCAACTGAAGACAAAATTCTCTTTGCCCTTATAAAAGCATTATCACGATACTCGCTGTAGTAAGGTTTTGATTTGTTAAAACTATTTATTAGTGTAATTACAAACAGCCAGTGTATGA
>JAIMAZ010000203.1 GCA_023511695.1 Ignavibacterium sp. | reverse complement strand
ATCCACAAGAATAAAGGGAATGAGAGTGGAATTAATAAAAATTTGAATTTAGAATTTAATTGTTTCAAAAAATTTTAATTAAAGATTTACTCTTAATAATCTTTCTTGTAATAGTTTTTGAAGATCCCGTCTTCCATCAAGCACGCAATAGACAAATACTTTTTTGTTTATAATTCTATAAATAATTCTGTAAGGTTTAAGAACTATTTCAAAATATTCAAATATGCCTAACAACCTAAGTTCTTTTGGACAATGCCCTCTTTCAGGTTGAGTTCTTAGAGAAATAATTTTTTTATAAATAGAATCAAAAAATTTATCAGCACGATTTTTCGATTCATTAATCAATATGTAACGATAAATATCTAAAATATCTCTTTCGGCATCTTCAAGAATGAAAATGCTGTATTTCATTATTAGTCTTTCTGAATATTTTTAATTTTATCTTTCAGTGACTTAAAAGACTTATCCACACTTTTATATTTTTTTTGTTTAAGGTTAGCATCACTAAGTGAAATTAATTTTAACAATGCTATTGCTTCCTGAGTTTGCTCATAAACTTTTACATCCTGTAAAACAGCTTTTGCTTCGCCGTTCTGAGTTATTAAAAAAGTTTTGTTGTTTTTATTCAAGTCTTTTAATATCTCTGAAACATGAGCTTTAAGATAGCTTACAGGTTTAACTGATTCACTGAATTTCATATTTTCTCCTTAAAATTCTGGCCAAATATAGTCTTTAAAGTAGTCGACATCAATTCAATAGAAAGTAAGACTACGATACTATTTTGCTTTTTAAAATTATTTTCGGAATAATTTATTGATTAATTATCTTCTTAAGAATTTCCTCATCGGCATTAAGCATACCAACCTTAATTAATCTGGGAGTAAGTTTTCTCCAGTTATCATCAATAGAGAAAATTTCTTTAAAGATTGGTAATGCTTCCTGAAGTTGATTATTATTAACCAGAGTAACTGCAGTCCAGTATTTCATTTCAAGATTTTCCGGAAACATTTTCATTGCTGCAGAATAATGTTCCATTGCAAGTTTCATATCATTTTTTTCAACTGCGAGATCACCATTATTCATATGCTCGTAGGCTCTGAAGACTTTCAGAAGCCTTTTAATTTCCTTAACTGGTTCAGGATGATCTTCTACTCTTAAATCAATGTAACGGTCTTCCCACAATTTTCCGGTAGCTTCTGCTTTAACAACAAGAATTGCTGCAGATTGCTGGCCTCTTATATCACCTCCAACATTTTGAGCTGCTTCCAAAGCGGCAATCAGTCGTTCAGCAAGCGGACCATCGCTGCTCTCAAAAGCTTTTGACATTTCACTCCAGACTAAATTACTCAACATCAGATTCGCCTGCACACAATAATTATCTCCAACTATATGACCAGCTTCAGGAATACATTTACTTCCTGTGTATGCAGCAGAGTTTCCTTTAGCATCAACTATTGCAAGCTGACGAAAATCTCTTCCTTCATCAGAAGCGATAAGTAAATCAACAACTTCCTGAGCTGTCATTCCTTGCTTCAGCATTTCAAGCCCTCTTTGACCAAATGATGGATTTACAAAAGATTGAGTTGCAACCACACCAACACCTGCTTCTCCCCAGCTTACAATTGAGCCAACAGAAAACCAATGTGATTGAACAGCAACACCCATTTCACCTGTTTTAGGATCTCGCGCAACAATAGAATAAGTGTGAGCGAGTGGTTCACTGCTGTAAAATAATTGTGCTTTAATTTCTGAAAAGGAAATTAAGACAAAGAGAAGAAGAATTATATTTTTCATTTTGTATCTCCATAAATGTTAAATGAAACTTTTGAAGGATATTCTTTTGAATGATAAACTTTTATCATCGCTTTAACAAAATCTTTTTCATCAGCATGATAAATATCAGTAAAAGTTTGCGGATTTACATCGAAGAATGGAAACCAACTGCTATGAATTTGTATCATTATTTTATGACCTTTCTTAAAAGTATGAAAAGCATCATTCAATTTAATATTAACAGTTTCAACCTTATTTGGAGTGAATGGTTCTGGATGTTCAAAGCTGTTTCTGAATTTTCCGCGAAATATTTCTGCACGAACTAATCGTTGATAGCCGCCCATTTCAATCTGATTCGGATTTGGTTCAGGATTCGGTTCATCATCAGGATAAACATCAATAATTTTCACAACAAAGTCAGCATCAGTGCTTGTGGTTGAGACATAAAGCTGAGCGTTAATCGGTCCTGCAATTGTAAAATCGCTGTCTAGTGGTTCTGTTTCAAATGTTAAAACATCAGGACGAGTAGAAACATAGCGCTGATCTTCAATCATAAAAGTTCTGTTATAAAAATTTTTCGAGTCTAAAAATTTTGATGTGTACGGAACAGGATTCCATGGATCACTTAAATATTCTGTATAAGTTTCAGTATCGCTATTCTGATAAGCGGATAATCTTTGATTTGATGAAAGGAATAAATCAGTTGAAGAAACATTTTTCGGCGGCCATTTATCAAAGCCGTAAAATTTGTTTGACCCAGTGTCAAAAACATATGCATCTACCGGAAGTGGCTTACCAATTCCTTTCAGATGATAATTAAAAAATGGTAATAATATTTTTTGTCTGAAATAATCAGCGGTATTGCTACCAAAATAAAAATCACCGAGTGAATCACCTTTAGTTGCAATCCAAGAACCGTGAGTCCACGGACCCATAACTATTTTGCAATTGTTATCCGTATCATTTGCTTCAATTGTTTTATATATGTTGAGTGGTCCATATAAATCTTCAGCATCATACCAACCGCCAACGATTAGTACAGCAGGCTTAATATTTTTTAAATGCTTAAGGTTACTTCTTTCCTGCCAGAAATAATCATAAGTTCCGTGATTGCTCATAGAATCCCAGAAAGGAATTGAATTCTTCAAAATATTTTCATTGAGTTTTTTTATCGGTGTGTGCTTAAGAAAAAAATTATAATTGTCAGGTGATGGATAATCAACTCCTCTTGACCATTGGGTGGTTGGAGTTGGTCTGGGTATTCCAAAATTTTTAAAGAAGTTGAATGACATCTGAAGAGAGAAAGCACCATTGTGGTGCATATCATCTCCGATGAACCAATCGGATATAGGAGCTTGAGGAGATACTGCAACTAAATTAGGATGAGCATCAATCGCTCCCATAATGGTATAAAAACCAGGATATGAATTTCCCCACATTCCAACTTTTCCATTGTTGTTTGGAATATTTTTTATAAGCCAATCTATTGTATCATAAGTATCCGAACTTTCGTCAGTTTCATTTTTTTGTTTATCAGGTTTATGCGGACGCATATTATCAAATTCACCTTCTGACATAAATCTTCCTCTGACATCTTGCAGAACGAATATGTAGCCATCTTTTACAAATTGCTCTGCAGGTCCTAAAAATCTGGCATATTTATCTTCACCATATGGACCAACTGAATAAGGAGTTCTCGTCAGGATAATCGGATAAGTTTTAGATTTATCTTTTGGTGAATAAACTATTGTATACAAATGAACACCGTCGCGCATCTTTATTCTGTATTCTCTTTTGTCGTAATTATCTTTTATAAAATTTTCTTTATCCTGCGCGCAAGCGATGATATTTAATAAGGAGAATATTATTATGAGAAGTTTGATTTGAAATCTTAAATGCATCAGTAAATCTCCAATATCGTTTTTGTTAAAATAAAAATATTAAATATCTAATTAAAAAATTTCTCAGCTTGATTTACCTTCTTTTCATATTTTAGCAAATAAAATTGTGGAGATTAATTGTCTGATATCCTTTCTGTTTTGATTCTCTTTTTCGTTGGAGCCATTGCTGCTTTCATTAATGTGAATGCCGGCGGAGGTTCTTCTCTCACATTACCAGCATTAATTTTTCTTGGACTGGATGCTTCGGTAGCTAATGGAACAAATCGCGTTGCAATAATTTTTCAGAATGTTTCTGCTGTTTATTCATTCAAGCAAGAAAAATACTATGAACTAAAAAACAGTATAATGCTCTCCGCACTTAGTTTACCAGGTGCAATTGCTGGAGCAATTTTCGCTGTTAACATTTCAAATGATGCTTTTGAAAAAGTGCTTGGCGTTATAATGATTCTGCTGATTATTACAATGATCATTCCTCAAAAGCGTGAGAAAAAAATTTCGGATGACTTTAAGGTAAACTGGAAATTATTCTTATCAATGATTGTAATTGGTTTTTATGGCGGATTCCTTCAGGTTGGTGTTGGTTTTATAATTATGGCTTTACTCCATAATGTGCTTAAACTGGATTTAATTCGTGTTAATATGCATAAAGTTTTTATTGTGTTCGTTTTTACAATTCCAGCTCTTCTCGTTTTTATTTTAACAAACAATGTTAATTGGTTTTATGGATTAAGTCTTTCTGCCGGGAATGCATTTGGCGGCTGGTGGGGTGCAAAACTTTCTGTTAAAAAAGGTGAAAAACTAATCAAAGCTGTTCTTATTGTTTCCATTTTTATTATGGCTCTTAAGCTGTTAAATATCTTTTAGGAGAATGAATGAATATCAATTCCAGATGCAAACTTAATAATGGTTATGAAATGCCTTACTTCGGACTTGGAGTATATAAGGCAGCACCAGGAAAAGAAACAATTGAAGCTGTTTCATACGCACTTGAAGTAGGTTATAGATTAATTGATACAGCAGCAGTTTACGGAAACGAAAAGGAAGTTGGAATTGCTGTAAGACAATCAGGTATTTCTCGCGAAGAAATTTTTATAACCACAAAACTCTGGAATGATGATCACGGTTATGATTCAGCATTAAAAGCTTTCGATGAAAGCTTAGAAAGATTGCAACTTGACTATGTTGATTTGTACCTCATTCATTGGCCAGTTCGGAAATTAAGAAAAGATAGCTGGAAAGCTTTAGAAAGAATTTATCGTGAAGGTAAAGCCCGTTCAATTGGTGTAAGTAATTATATGATAAAACATCTTGAAGAGTTAAAAACTTATGCGGAAGTTATTCCTGCAGTCAATCAGGTTGAGTTCTCACCTTTTCTCTATCAGAAAGATTTACTTGACTATTGCAGAGCAAATAATATTGAGCTTGAAGCATATTCGCCTTTGGCAAGAATGAAGAAAAAGAACAATCCTGTTGTGAACAGTATAGCAAAAAAACACAGAAAGACTCACGCTCAAGTATTAATCCGATGGTGTCTTGAACACAAATTGATTGTTATTCCGAAGTCATCAGACAAAAAACGAATTAAAGAAAATTCAGATGTGTTTGATTTCAAACTGGATGATGAGGATATGAGAGAGTTAAACAGCTTGAATGAAAACTTTAGAGTTTCATGGGATCCAAGTGAAATTGAGCAAATGAATTTATTTTAATTCTTTCTTCAGAAATTTTCCGGTTAGACTTTTATTGTTTTTCACAATTTCTTCAGGGGTTCCTTCGGCAATAATCTCGCCGCCAAATTCACCACCGCCAGGACCCAGATCAATTATCCAGTCTGCAAGTTTTATTACATCAAGATTATGCTCAATTACAATTACAGTATTACCTTTATCAACAAGTTTATTCAAAACATTCATCAGAATATTTACATCTTCGAAATGCAAACCGGTTGTTGGTTCATCAAGAATGTAAAGAGTTTTTCCCGTAGAAACCTTACTGAGTTCAGTTGCGAGTTTAACTCTTTGAGCT
>JAIMAZ010000202.1 GCA_023511695.1 Ignavibacterium sp. | reverse complement strand
CAATTAACACACCTTGTCCCCATCGCAATGTCACATTTCGACAGGCTCAATGTGACAGATATATTCTGTCATCCTGAGCTTGTCGAAGGATGACTTTTTCTCGCCTTCGCTTTTGTCACATTTCGACATCCGTCAACTGACGGATCAATGTGACAAACGCAATTGTCATCCTGAGCCTGCTGAAGTATGACTTTTTCTCACCTTTTCCCAATGTCACATTTCGATGAACTCAATGTGACAGATATATTCTGTCATCCTGAGCCTGTCGAAGGATGACTTTTTCTCATCTTTTCCCAATGTCAGATTTCGTTAAACTCAGTTTGACATTACATCCACAGAATTATTTCCTTTAAGTCTCGCAACAAAATTAGTAAATTGACATAAATAATTTGTCAGTTTAATCATTATGAAAATTAATATTACAGTACTTCTTGTTAGTGTATTCTTATTGCAAACAGAAATCTTCTCCCAATCTTTTAATCAATCTTATGTGGCGCGAGTTGGTTCAAAGGTTATTAGTGATTCCGAATTTCTTGAAAGATATGAATTCACACCCGGATTCAGGCGTCATGTCAAGCAAATGGATGATTCGAATAAATTAGAATTTTTATTTACTCTAATTGCTGAAAAACTTCTTGCACTTGAAGCAAAGAACCTGAAATTAGATACAACTGAAGTGATGCAATTTTCTCGCAAAGCATTCGAAAGAATGTTTGTAAGAGATAGATTATTTCAGGAAGAAATACGGAATAAAATTTCTGTAACAGATAAGGAACTGATTGAAGCAACAGTTAAAAATAATTCAAAACTTTATGTGAATTTTCTTTTCTCTCAGGATAAAGATGAGATTGACCAATTGTACAATTATCTGAAACAAGGAATTTCATTTGATTCAATACTTATTGAAAGCCCTGAATATGAGGAACAAAGAGAACCTATTGAAGTTCAGTTTGGTCAAATGGAAGAAACAATTGAAGATTCTCTGTTCAGAATGAAAGTCGGAGAATTTACAAAACCTATTCTTACACCAGATGGTTGGTATATTTTCAAGTTAGTTAATAAGTCACAAAATTTATTTTTTACGGATGAAGATAAAGAAAATGCAAAAAAGACCATTGTAAGAATTGTTGAAAACAGAAAGCTGATAAAAAGACAAAAAGAATTTTATGCTGAATATTTCCGTAACAAAAAAGTTGATGTTGATGGAAAACTTTTTGAAATTCTTGCTCAGAAAATATCTTCTGTGTTTGAGTATAAGAGAAAAATTTTTACTTATCAGCCAAATCAATCGACTTATCTTGATGCTTCTGATGTAATAAAAATTGAAAAGGAAATCGGCAATGAAAATCTTTCCAGACCATTTGTAAAGCTTGAAGATCAGCCAATTACTCTTAAGGAATTTATCCGGTTGCTTGCGTTCGATGGATTCAATTCAAAGGAATATAAAATTAATTTAATCCGTGCATCACTTGATTTTCAAACAAAGAGATTTATAGAACAGGAATTATTTTATCGCGAAGGTTTGAAAAGAGGTTATCATAAACTTCCCGAAATACAGAACGAAATTGAAAAATGGATGGATAATTATTTGTTTCAGATGCTTCGGAATCAGATTGTTGATTCCATTCAGGTTACAGATGAAGAAGTGAGGGAATATTATGAATTGATGAATCAACCCAAAGAATTTCCAACCGTTGTAAATATAATTGAAGTGTTGACTGATGATTTAAACATAGTCGACACAGTCTTAAGCGAATTAAAAAGGGGCACAGATATTCGAGTGCTTGCTGCAAAGTACAGCATTCGGGATTTTACAAAAGGCAGAAACGGAGAGTTTGGAAAATTTCCTGTTACATCTTATGGAGAGATTGGAAGGATTGCAGCTACTATGCAGGTAGGAGATGTTTACGGTCCGTTAAAAGTTCCGGAAGGATATTCAATATTTAAGTTGATTGAAAAAGATACTGCTTATGTCGAAAAGCCAAAAACTTTTGAACAGGTGAAAGATCAGTATCGTCAGGATATTGCATTTCAGAAAGCACAAATGAAATTAACCGATTACACATACAATTTAGCATTGAAATACAATATTGAACTCAATATACCTGAACTTGATAAAATTCAAACAACAAGACTTCCGAGTTTTGGTATTCGTAATCTTGGATTTGGTGGAAAGATTACTGCAGTTCCCATTCTCGCCCCAAATGTAGAATGGGCGTACAAATGGATAATGAAACAGAATAAAAAAGTTATACCATAAAAAAATTAAACTTTACTTTATTGTAAATTTGTATAGAAATCTTTTTCATATTATCGAGAATTAAAAATGTACATTCTTGGCATTTCAGCTTTTTATCACGACAGTGCTGCCTGCATTGTTAAAGATGGTGAAATCATTGCTGCAGCTCAGGAAGAGCGCTTCACAAGAAAAAAACATGACCATAACTTTCCACAGAAAGCAATTGAATATTGTTTGAAGGAAGCCGGCATTAAAGCATCTCAACTTGATTTAGTTGCATTCTATGATAAACCTTTCTTAAAATTTGAACGACTGCTTGAAACTTATCTTACTTATGCTCCGGTTGGATTTAAGTCTTTCATCAAAGCAATTCCTTTGTGGATAAAAGAAAAACTTTGGATGAAAGAAATGATAAAAGATAAACTCGGCTATGAAGGAAAAGTTATTTTTCCTGAACATCACGAGTCACACGCTGCAAGTGCTTTTTATCCTTCACCATTTCAGAAAGCTGCTATAATTACTATGGATGGAGTTGGCGAATGGACAACAACTTCTTTCGGCATTGGTGATGGTAATGATATTCAACTTCTTGCAGATATAAAATTTCCTCATTCACTTGGACTGCTTTACTCAGCTTTTACATACTACACCGGATTCAAAGTTAATTCCGGTGAATACAAAGTGATGGGACTTGCACCTTATGGTGAACCAAAGTATAAAAAATTAATTTACGATCATTTAATTGATGTTAAGGAAGATGGCTCATTCAGAATGAATATGGAATATTTTAATTACTGCCAGGGTTTAACGATGACGAATGAAAAATTTCATAAACTCTTTGGCGGACCACCGCGGGTTCCGGAAACAAAACTTACACAAAAAGAAATGGATTTAGCCCGTTCACTTCAGGAAGTCACCGAAGAAATCGTGCTGAAGATTGGTAACCATGTTTACAAAGAAACCGGATTGAAAGATGTTTGTCTTGCCGGCGGTGTTGCACTTAATTGTGTTGCAAACGGAAGATTACTTCGCGAAGGACCATTTGAAAACATTTGGATTCAACCAGCGGCAGGAGATGCTGGCGGGGCTCTCGGAGCAGCTTTGATTGGCTGGTACAAATATCATAATAAGCCAAGAACTGCAGATGGAAAAACTGATCAGCAAAAAGGTTCATATCTTGGTCCTCAGTTTTCTGATGAAGAGATTAATTCTTTCATTAAATCAAATAATCTTGTTGCAAAGAAATATGAAGCAGATGACTTGATTAAAATAGTTGCTGATCTTATTGCAAATGAAAAAGTAATCGGTTGGTTTGATGGAAGAATGGAATTTGGTCCGAGAGCTTTGGGTGCGCGCTCAATTGTTGGTGATGCCCGTTCACCAAAGATGCAGGCAACGATGAATATCAAAATAAAATTCAGAGAAGGTTTCAGACCATTTGCACCGTCAGTTCTTTATGAAAAAGTCAGTGAGTATTTCGAGATTGATAAAGAAAGTCCATATATGCTTCTTGTTGCAGATGTAAAGAAAGAGCGTCGCAGAAAAATGACTCAGGAAGAAGAAAAACTTTGGGGAATTGAAAAACTAAATGTTGTTCGTTCTGATATTCCCGCAATTACTCATGTTGATTATTCAGCAAGACTTCAGACTGTTCACAAAGAAACAAATCCGCGTTACTACAAGTTGATTGAACAGTTTGAAAAAAATACCGGCTGTGCAGTGATAATTAATACTTCCTTCAATGTTCGAGGCGAACCAATAGTTTGTACACCTGAAGATGCATACAAATGTTTTATGCGGACTAATATTGATTATCTTGTTCTGGGAAATTATCTGCTTGCAAAAGAAGACCAAACTCCATTAAAGGAAGACATTGATTGGCGTAAACAATTTCAACTGGATTAAATATGCTTAAAGAAGAATTCAAACACATTGACACATCTGATAAATCTGTAAAGAAAACCGGCGTTACAGTAGGAATTGTACTGATCGCAATTTCATTTTTACTCTGGTGGCTCGGTAAAAGTTCATTTGTTTATTTCTCAGCTGTCGGAGGAATTTTTATAATCATTTCTTATATCGCTTTGCCGGTTCTGCGTCCATTTCACAAGCTGTGGATTGGCTTATCGCTGATATTGGGATTTATTATGTCCCGTGTAATTCTGACTTTCTTATTTTATTTTGTTGTTACTCCGATAGGATTACTTGCTAAGTTAGTTGGTAAAAAATTTATGCCGCTTGGGTTTGATAAATCAGCAGAAACTTATTGGGAAAAGCGAGAGAAAACTGTTAGAGAAAAAATTGATTATGAAAGACAGTTTTAAATAAAATTAAATTTTTATGTGAGAGGCTTGCCTCTTACATCTTCAGATGGATGAAGAAAAATAAAAATTTGGAAATAATATTTTAATAATCAGGCAGGATAGGATTAAACGGAAAGGGCAAGTCCTTCTTCTACAAAAAATAAAAATGTTAAAGGAACACATATGAGTAAATTATCAATATTATCAGAACTATGGGAATTTCTTAAGGTAAGAAAAAAATGGTGGCTTCTGCCAATCATTGTTTTTCTTGTATTGCTCGGTGCATTGATTGTGATTACACAAGGTTCAGCATTAGCACCATTTATATATGCTATTTTTTAAAATAGCAGCTAAGACTTAAGTCTGAGCATTTAGTATGAAGAAGAAAATCAAAATAGTTGTGAAGAAACAACAAACTCGCATTCCGGTGCCGCAGAAGCCGCCAAAGGTCGAAGAAAAACCTAAGGCATACAAAAGAGCAAAGGCGAAGAAAGAAACCAAGGAAAAAATTGATGAGGATTTGAAAAAAGAATGATTGATGCTTCTGTTATTATTTCATTTTATAACAAACCAGATTATTTGAAATTAGTCTTAGCAGGATTTGAAACTCAATCTGAAAATAATTTTGAAATCATAATTGCTGACGATGGTTCTGAAGAAAAAATTGTGAAAGAAATTGAATCATTATCAAATCAATATCCATTCAGAATAAAACATATATGGCAGGAAGATAAAGGATTCAGAAAAAACAAAATACTTAATCAGGCAATAATTGCATCTGAAAGTGATTATCTGATATTCATTGATGGTGATTGCATTCCGCATCCTAAGTTTGTTGAAGGTCATTTAGAATACAAATCAAAAAAAACAGCAATTAAAAAAAAAACAC
Source organism: Ignavibacterium sp. (assembly GCA_023511695.1). GTDB lineage: Bacteria > Bacteroidota > Ignavibacteria > Ignavibacteriales > Ignavibacteriaceae > Ignavibacterium. The sequence continues at coordinate 16 of JAIMAZ010000202.1, read as the reverse complement.
CAGTTGGCCGGGCGTG
>JAIMAZ010000021.1 GCA_023511695.1 Ignavibacterium sp. | reverse complement strand
CATTTTACTCCGATAATGACAAATGCAACTAACAAGCGGCTATGCGCTATTAAAACGGTGCATAGCCGCAGAACGTTGGCTGCAAGTGTAAGAAAAACAGACAAACCACTAATGCTAATCAAAGATAGACGACATTACGAGTTTTATAGTCTTTTGACGCTTTTGATTTTAACGAGAGTGGCAGACGGTATTCTGACCTATAAAATAACCCCAGACCTTTCCAGAGAACTTAATCCCTTGGTTTCTATCTTTGGCTTTGGATGGGCAGGGCTGATAATAGTAGCACTTGTAATTATTATCCCAACAGTAATTCTCTCATACTACAACATATATAAACCGTTTGACAATTTCCCCGACAAGAATACTACCTATTCGGAGTTTAAGAAATTTTACTTTAATGCCGCAAACCCTACTCTAAAATCATCATCAGGCAAAATTATTATTCACACACTCGGATACATTGTGCCAAGAGTGTTTATACTATGGGGAATATGGGTAATCATTCACAATTATTTAGTTCTGACTGACGAACCTACATATAAGTACCTAAGAATAGAATATAAAATTTGGATTATCGGCTATTTATTGCCGGGCATATTAGGAGTATTACTTTCCAATCCGTTTCTAAAACGGGAATATACAAGATACATACATGCGAAAAGATAAAATTATAAAACGACTTGAGTGGTATTACCCAACCGAACTTTTTAATGCCTGGCTATTCACAGGAATTACACTTTTTGTAATCTATACTTACAAAATTATAGATGCCTTCTTTTTAGTCTATGGCTTGACAATAATGACATTTATTTTATTTCAAGGCCAGCATTACTGGAAATTAAAATTATACCGACTAACAAATAAAAAATTTGATGAAACCAAAAATCTCAAACTATTCAGAAGAGCAAAACAAATTAATATGGTGTTAATAGTAATAATTCCTTTTGTATTGGGCTTGCAATGGCTTACGACCAACAAACCCATTATAGAAAATAACTTATTTTTATGGGGAATTTTAGCAAATGTAATCGGAGTTCTTGAACATATAAACTACTATCACAGACAACTAATGATTGACAATTTGTCAGACATAAAATATTTACTACGCAACAAAAGATTGAAAGTAGCAAGCCTAAAAAAAGACCTTGATGAAAGCAAAATATAAAACACCAGCAGCCAACAGCCGTTTGCCACAATGGGGGCTGACGTGGTTAATTGAAGTGCATTGCAGCTATCAACATTCGTGCTTAGTTGACAGTTTAGTCTTTCAAAATCCCCCACTGCGGCAAGCGGCCAACCGTTAGCAGCAATTTTAGCAGACAGACCACCCTATCAGTCCAAGACACGTAAAAGGACTAAAAATAATTCCTAAAAAATATTGTGAGAAACCAAAAGGTTGCGTATATTTGCAACCGATTGGCTTCATAAATTGCTACCAAAATATGAATAGAGATGTTTTTCAAGCATTAGCAGACCCGACACGAAGGGCAATTATAGCTCTCATTGCAACACAGGCGTTAACTCCCAATGCCATTGCTGAGAACTTTGACGTAACCCGACAAGCCGTGTCGAAGCATTTACGTATTCTGACAGAATGCAAATTGGTAAAGCAAGAGAAACAAGGACGGGAAATCTATTATCACCTTGAAATCAAAAAAATGAAAGAGATAGAACTATACCTTGAAAAACTGCGAAATATTTGGGAAGGCAGACACAATCAGTTAGACAAATTATTAAACCAATTAAAAACAAGCAAATGAATACACAAATCAAAACAGACTTTGAAAATTTTACATTTCAAGCTAAACGAGAGTTTGACGCACCAGTTTCGTTGGTGTGGCGAACATACACCGAAAAAGAATTTCTTGACCAATGGTGGGCTCCAAAACCATGGAAAACCGAAACTAAAAATATGGATTTTCGCCCAGAAGGAAAATGGATTTATGATATGGTTGGACCCAATAACGAACGACATAGAGCCATTCAGATTTTTAAGGAAATCGTCTTTGAGAAATATTTCTCCGGAATAGATGCATTCACAGACGAACTAGGGAATATTAACGAAACCATGCCAGTGGCTACTTGGAAAAATACATTCCTGCCAACTGACAACGGAACTTTGGTAATTGTTGATGCCGTATATCCAAATAAAGAGGCATTAGAGTTTGTCATTAAAATGGGCATGGACAAAGGTGTTTCAATGGCACACGACAACCTTTCAGAATTACTTAACAAAATAAAAATCCAATAAACATGAACGCAACAAAAATCACAATTCAAGCCGTTGTTTCGGCAGACAGAAAGAAAGTTTGGGACTACTACAACAAACCTGAACATATTACAAAGTGGAACTTCGCCATTGACACTTGGCATTGCCCGACAGCTTCAAATGACTTGAAAGTTGGAGGTAAATACTCAGCAAGAATGGAAGCCAAAGACGGCAGTTTTGGTTTTGACTTTGAAGCTACTTACAACGAAATTGTTGCTGGTGAAAAATTCACCTATACAATGGCAGACAACAGAGTTGTTAATGCTAATTTCAAAGAACTTGGTGAAAAGACAGAAGTAACCATAACTTTTGATGCTGAAAACGAAAATCCCGTTGACATGCAACAACAAGGATGGCAATCAATTCTTGACAACTTCAAGAAATACGCAGAACAGAATTAGCGGACTGACACGACAAAAAAACTGCTGCTAACAGCACATTGGCAATATGGCGGGTGAAGTGCGTAAATAAAGGTCGGTGCATTTAATTATCTTTGTGCGTACAGACAGCTTTGTGCATTTAATCCGCCACATCGCCAATCTGCGAAACGTTATAGGGCATTTTAGGTGCAACCCAAAACAAAGAAGACTATTGGGACAAATTCAATGTAGAACAGAAATGAGCAAAGACAATAAAAAGGTTAGCAGATTAAATCCGGAGAATATCCCAACACCTGTCGGGAAATATTCGCACGTTACGATTATCCCTAAAAATTCAGATATATATGCTTTTTCGGGTCAAATTGGAGTAGATAAAAATGGAAATATCCCCGAAGACCTAAATGAGCAAGTGCAAAACACATTTAAAAACATCAAACGGATTTTAGAGAGCCAAAACCTAACTTCCGATGATGTAATAAAAGTAAATATTTGGGCTACGGAACCACTTGATTGGGATTTTTTATATGCTGAGTGGGAAAACTTATTTGGTCAAACATATCCATCAATGACAATCGGATATATAAAAGCATTGGGACTACCCAAACTAAAAATTGAAATCGAAATTTGGGCATCAAAAATCAGCGATTGGTAAATTTTTTGGATACTTTTTCTGCAATTTATGAATTAAAATTAGAGTTTATGATGAATTAGGGTTTATAAGAAACCGAGTTCTGAAGTTGTGGAGTCCAAACGTCCAAAAAACGGGCATTAGGCAGCCAAAATTCGGGAAAATTTGATGCGGATTTTGCAAAAATCACAATTCATCATAAACTCTATTAGATTTGAATTTTTCTAAAAAATCACCAGACTTACGAAATCGAAATATTGAACACAGATGAATAAAAACGCCCTATAACACGGGTTTTGCGTCAGGCGTGGTGACGTGTCCCGATTTTATCGGGAGAGCTTTGTGTCCCGCAATGCGGGATTCAGTGCTGGTTGATCCCGAAAGTTTTCGGGATGCTCCGAAACCCGCCCGAACGCAAATCCCGAAACCGTTAGTCCTTCAATCTCCACTTAATCTTGTCCAACATTTCTCCATTGATTGAACGAATTGAAATGCGTCGTTGTTTCGTTGCTTAAGTAACACACAACTACAATAAAACGACAAAATGAATTTACCAGCAATTCTTATGATTACATCAATAAAGCAGAATCAGAACAGTTATCTTCTTAACTCATCAATAATGAAAACCGTAAACAAATGGCGTATCGTTAACGATGGAGTGATGAGTGGATTGAGTTCATCAAAAGTTACTGTTGAAGATGATAAAATTATTTTCAGCGGAAATGTTTCTTTAGAAAACAACGGTGGTTTCGCCTCGCTCAGAAGTCCCGTTAAAGATTACAACTTTGAAAAATTTTCAGGAATTGAAATTAAAATCAAGGGTGATGGAAAGCGTTACAGCATTTCAATGAAAGAGACTATTTACTTTTCCGGTTACTTCTACACTTCAACCTTTGAAACAAAGAAAGATGAGTGGGTTACAATTAAAATTCCTTTCGATCAATTCAAACTTTATTACTTGGGAAAGGAAATAAAATCCGGCAAGAAAATTCCACTAAACAACATTAAAGAAATATCAATACTGATTGGTGATAAACAGGAAGGAAAATTCAAGGCAGAAATTGATTACATAAGGCTTTATTGATTAAATTAAATTGTCATAAAAAATAATTTAATAGAAATGATTCGGGAAAAAATTAAACAGTTTGTAGAGAAGGACTCGTTCCAAAAATTTATAATCACTTTAATAATTTTTAATTCCATTACGATTGGTATGGAAACTTCCGACGCTATTATGACATCGTTTGGAAATGTGCTTTTGCTAATTGATAAAATTATTCTCGCAATTTTTGTTTTAGAAATAACTCTAAAGTTATATGCTTATGGGTTTTCATTTTTCAAGAGCGGCTGGAATGCTTTCGATTTTTCAATTGTGGCAATTGCTTTACTTCCAGCTTCAGGATCCCTTGCTGTTCTTCGATCACTGAGAATATTCAGGTCGCTGAGACTTATTAAAAATCTTCCGAAATTACGATTCATAGTTGAATCTTTGCTTCTTTCGCTTCCGAGTATCGGATGGATTTTTGTTTTACTTACACTCGTGTTCTATGTTTTTTCCGTTATCGGAACAAAATTGTTCGGGTCGTCATATCCTGAATGGTTTGGAACTCTTTGGGCATCAATGTTTTCTCTTTTCCAGATAATGACTCTCGAAGGTTGGGCAGATATTGCCAGAACAATAAGCGATAGATATCCTTTTGCAAATGTTTATTTCATTTCCTTTATACTTATTGCCTCATACACAACACTGAATATTTTCATCGCGATTGTTGTTAATACAATGTCAGAGATTCAGCAAAAGATCAGCATTCAGGAAACAAGTAAAATAGAAAGTATAATTCAGGATGAGAATGAAGAACTCAGAAACGATATCAGAAATCTGAAAGAACAAATCATAAAGCTGGAAGAAAAGATTTCGAAAAGAATCAGCTCACCATAAAATTTTAATATTCTTTTCTCAACATTGAGCAAATTTTTTTGAGAGACATATAGAATCAGATGTATTTAATAATAAAGCCGTTGGTAATAATATCACGGCTTTTTTATATTGCATATAAAATAAATCCGATCATCACATTTATCATTTCTTAAGGAGGCGAACTTATGAACGATAAGCACACTATTATTCCATGCCTTTGGTTCGATACTCAAGCCGAGGATGCTGCTAAGTTTTATACTTCACTTTTCCCAAATTCAAAAGTTGGAAATATATTAAGATACGGTAAAGAAGGAATTGAGATTCATCAGAAACCGGAGGGCTCTGTATTAACTGTTGATTTTGTATTAGATGGAATCCCCTTTGTTGCTCTGAACGGCACGCCCGCTTTTCCACACAACGAATCAATTTCAATTTTTGTTTATTGTGAAAGCGATGACCGAATAAATTTCTTGTATGAAAAACTTTCAGAAGGCGGATCGGTTAATATGCCGCTTGATAAATATGATTGGAGTCCGAAATATGCATGGGTAAAGGATAAATTCGGAGTTTCGTGGCAGCTTGATATTGAAAAAATAAATTCATCGCAAAAAATTGTTCCTTCGCTTTTATTCGTGAATGAAAAATTTAATCTTGTAAAAGAAGCTGCAAATCATTTTACATCAATCTTTCCAAACTCAAAAGTAATTATGGAATATCCTTATGATAAATCAATGAATCTTCCCGAAGGAACGTTACTGTTTGCTCAATTTAGTCTGAACGGTTATTTAATGAATGCAATGAGCGGCGGAACAATCAAACACAATTTTGATTTCAATGAATCAATTTCATTTATAATTAATTGCGATACGCAGGAGGAGATTGATTACTACTGGCAGAAATTAACTGAAGGCGGCAAAGAAGTAGAATGCGGATGGTTGAAAGATAAATTTGGCATCTCGTGGCAGGTTGTTCCATCAATATTAAATGAGTTGTTGCTTGATCCGCAAAAGTCAGGCAAAGCAATGAATGCCGTTTTCACAATGAAGAAGTTTGATATTAACAAATTGATTGAGGCAACAAATGAGTGATAAAACAAAAATAACAGTCGAAGCGAGCATTAACGCACCGATTGAAAAAGTCTGGGAATGCTACACACAACCCGAACACATTACAAAATGGAATTTTGCTTCAGATGATTGGCACTGCCCATCAGCAGAAAATGATTTGCGTGTTGGCGGTAAACTCAATGCGCGAATGGAAGCTAAAGATGGTAGCAATGGATTTAACTTCGAAGCAATTTACACCGAAATAATTCCTCACAAAAAAATTGTATATAAAATGTTGGATGAAAGAAACGCAGAAATAAATTTTGATTCAGTTGAAAATCAAACAGAGGTTATAATCACATTTGAAGCAGAGAATGTTTATCCAGTTGCATTGCAAAAAGCTGGCTGGCAGGCAATACTAAATAATTTTAAGGAATATGTAGAGAATAAATTAATTGAAAAGTTATAAAAAGTAGTTTTAAGCTTTTTCAAAATTCACATCGGTCTTTAGAGGATTTAATTTATTTATTAGTTAGGACAACCTATGAAATCTGAAAACACATCTAAACGCATTAGTCTCTTCTACCTATTTGCAGTACCGTTTCTTGTTGCTGCTGCGGGATTCGGAATCGGAAAAATCAGTCCCACCATCTATTTACCCATCTGGATTCTTAATGTAATGTTGATGATATCAGCTTGCTGGACAATCGGATTTAATCAGATTAGAACGAATAGAAGTCAGGTTAATCTTTTAATGGGCTCATTTTTCCTGATTGTTCCATGGATTCTTATCTCAATGTTTTTCGGTATAGGTCCGCCTCCCAATACCGCTGCAAGCTGGACAGAAACAGCAACTGAGCAACAAATAAGATACTCTATGTTAACTGCCGCAGGAATATTTATTGCTTTTGGTTTTGCTTTTCTTAAAGAAAAATTAAATGCTGAGGGTGAAAATTTTTATTCTCTTCTCGGAATAATTTCTATAATAATAGCAATTCCATTGTTTATTCTTGATATGCTTTTCTGGGGCTTTACTTTGACGGATTCATTTAGACTACTTGTTTCTGCAAATGCTGATAAGCTTCCGGAATGGTTCAACCCAATAAGAGTATTGTTCGGTATGATTTCGGTTGTTGAAGTTGCCTTAACTTATCTTGCAATAGCATTCTTTGCAACATCAATGAAAAAAGTCGGATTTCTCAACCCACTTTCTTCAAAAATTTATTTTCTTATAAGTCTATTTGCATTAACGGTAATTGTTCTTTCAGCTTTTTTACCTGAACCCTTTGTTACTGCTGGTTTTGCAGTCTCAATTCCTGCTGTACCATTCCTTATGCCATATTTTATGGGTGTCAATATGTTAAGTAAAGCGTAAATAAAATTTATCTAACATTCCCAAGGCACATTTAATTCGAAAACTTGAAATTGGAGTTTGAAACACTATATGTAATTAAAAATTGGAGGAAACATAGATTGAGAAAATTAATAATGTCGAATATCATCACACTTGATGGATACTTCGAAGGAGACCGAAATTGGGATTTATCATTCCATAATATGATATGGGGAAAAGAGCTTGAGGAAATAAGTATCGAGCAGTTAAATTCTGCGGACTATCTTGTCTTCGGTCGCATAACTTATGAAGGCATGGCTGCATATTGGACTAAAGCAGAAGCAGAAGGAGATATTGCTGAATTAGAAATTGCTAAACTGATGAATAGCATACCGAAATTAGTCTTTTCAAAAACCCTGAAATCTGTCGAGTGGAAAAATACTCGGATTATTAGTGATAATGCATCTGCTGAAATTATGAAACTGAAACAAGAAGATGGAAAAGATATGTTTGTGTTCGGCAGCGCTAATCTATCAGAAACATTTATAAATGACGATCTCTTTGATGAATACAGGATCGGAGTAGCTCCTGTTATACTTGGCAGAGGAAGACCGTTGTTCAGAAAAGGAGTTGTTCAAAAGACCTTGAAACTTGTTTCAGCTCAGCAACTTTCAACAGGTGGCGTATTCTTAAAGTATTCAAAGTAAATATTGCATTTTTAATCAGACATTTTATAACATCAATGCACTATCAATCCACTTTTATCTTTTTTTAGATCTTCGGGAATTACTTTCAGGATTTCTTCTTTAAGCGCATTTAGCAAATGCTTTTTTATAAAAGTTTTTGTGTGAATAATTCCTACTTCTCTTTTAGGAACGGGATTGGCGAACTCTCTTATCTGATTTAACTTCTTTTTCTCTTTTATGTACTGCAATGCTAAATAAGGCAAAAGTGTCATTCCAAATTTTTGTTCAACTAACTTAATCAGTGTTTCCAGATTCCCACTTTCAAAAACAATCTTGTTGCTTTTCTCTACCCAATCATTTTCACTGCTCTTACAAACAGCAAGAGTTTGCTCTCTTAAACAGTGTCCCTCTTTTAAAAGCAAAAAATCATTTACATTCAAATCATCCTGACAAAGTTTCTTTTTCTTCATCAATTTATGATCTGGCGGAAGAAAAGCTACGAAAGGCTCATAATACAAAGTTTCTGAAATTAAATTCTCGTTCTTTGATCTTAAAGCAATAATACCGATATCAAAATAACTTTTTTCTAATCCGGTTATTACTTCATCAGTTGTTACTTCGTCAATTATTAGTTCTACATTAGGATATTTTTTTATGAAGTTGCTCAGAAACATCGGAAGCAAATAAGATGATATTGTTGGAATAATCGCAACACGCAAAGCACCAACAAATTCACCCTTTTCAATTTGCAGAATTACATGAAGTTTTTCTTTCTCCTTGAGAATCTGCTTTGCCTGCTCAATAATTTTTTGTCCGATATCTGTTGGAACAATTGGTTGTTTATCTCTTCGGAAAATTATTACACCAAGTTCTTCTTCAAGTTTTTGAATTTGCATACTTAGTGTTGGCTGAGTTACATAACAATTCTCAGCAGCCAAAGAGAAGTTTCCGAATCTTTCAACGGCAATTAAATATTCAAGTTGAGTGAGTGTCATAATTAGTATAGATTTATCTTATACTAATATAAAAATTATCAATTTGATTTATAGTCCAATTTGTGTAATCTTTACAAAGGAAAAAGAATTTAGAACAGTAATTCTGACTATAATATTTTCTTCACTTCAGGGGCAGCTGAATATCAGAACTTCATATTGTTTAACAAATAAGAAAGGGTAACTAAATGAGCAACAACTCTAACAATGGAAGCAAATGTCCGTTTCCACACTCGATGGGTGTGAGCGCATTTGGCACCAGCGTAAATGATTGGTGGCCAAATCGTCTAAAGCTCAATATCCTCAGACAAAATTCTGAAAAGTCTAATCCAATGGATAAGGACTTTAACTACAGAGAAGCATTCAAAAGTCTTGATTACGACGCATTGAAAAAAGATTTGATGGAGCTAATGACACAATCACAGGATTGGTGGCCTGCAGATTTTGGTCATTACGGACCATTGTTTATTCGTTTGTCCTGGCACGCAGCAGGAACATACAGAATGGGTGATGGAAGAGGAGGTGCTGGCGGTGGATTGCAAAGATTTGCACCAACCAACAGCTGGCCTGATAATGCTAATCTCGATAAAGCACGAAGATTACTCTGGCCAGTTAAAATGAAATATGGAAATAAAATTTCCTGGTCTGATTTACTTGTGCTTGCAGGCAATGTTGCAATGGAATCAATGGGATTTAAAACTTTTGGCTTTGCAGGCGGAAGAGAAGATTATTGGGAACCAGATGAAAGTATTTATTGGGGCTCAGAAAAAGAATGGCTCTCAGATAAAAATCGTTATTCAGGTGAAAGAAATCTGGAAAATCCATTGGCAGCAGTTCAGATGGGATTAATTTATGTTAATCCGGAAGGCCCCGGTGGAAATCCTGATCCGGTTGCAGCTGCAAAAGATATTAAAGAAACCTTTTCGAGAATGGGAATGAATCTCGAAGAAACAGTCGCACTTATTGCAGGCGGTCATACATTTGGAAAAGCTCACGGTCAGGGTGATCCAAAACTTATGGGAAGAGAGCCAGAAGCTGCTGATATCGAAGAACAAGGATTGGGCTGGCACTATAAATATAAATCCGGAAAAGGTACCGATACGCTTACCGGTGGACCTGAAGTAACATGGACAACTACCCCAACCAAATGGGGACATGATTTCTTCAAACATCTTTTTGAATATGAGTACGAATTAACAAAAAGTCCTGCTGGTGCTTACCAATTTGTTGCAAAAGATGCTCCTGAAATTATTCCCGATGCATTTGATCCAAATAAGAAACATAAACCAACAATGCTGGTAACAGATCTTTCGTTAAGATTTGATCCTGAGTTTGAAAAAATTTCAAGACGCTTTTATGAAAACCCGGATGAATTTGCAGATGCATTTGCACGTGCATGGTTCAAACTTCTTCATAGAGATATGGGGCCAAAATCAAGATATCTCGGTCCGGAAGTTCCGAAAGAAGATTTAATATGGCAGGATCCGATTCCAGCAGTTGATCACAAACTTGTTGATGACAAAGATATCACTGAACTTAAAAGTAAAATTCTTTCATCTGGATTAACCATTTCAGAATTGGTAACAACAGCATGGGCTTCTGCTTCAACTTATCGCAACTCTGATAAGAGAGGTGGTGCAAATGGTGCAAGAATAAGATTAGAGCCTCAAAAAAATTGGGAAGTAAATAATCCGAAACAACTTGCAAAAGTGCTTGGTGTGCTTGAAAAAATTCAGGAAGAATTTAACTCAGCACAAAAAGATGGAAAGAAAATTTCGCTGGCAGATTTAATTGTGCTTGGTGGATGTGCAGCAATAGAAAAAGCAGCTAAAGATGCCGGCTTTGATACTAAAGTTCCTTTCACACCGGGAAGAACAGATACAACACAAGATTGGACTGATATTGACTCGTTCAAATACCTTGAACCTATAGCAGATGGCTTCCGAAACTATGCAAAAGGAGAAGCCGGAGTTTGCGCTGAACATTTAATTGTTGATAAAGCAAATCTGCTCAACTTAACTGTTCCTGAAATGACAGTGTTAGTCGGAGGTATGCGTGTGTTAAAAGCTAACTGGGATGGTTCTGATCACGGAGTATTTACTGATAAACCCGGTACACTTACAAATGATTTCTTTGTTAATCTTCTTGATATGAAATACGAGTGGAAACCTGTTGACGAAAAGAAATCAAAATTTGAAGTGCGCGAAAGAAAAACTGGTCAGGTTAAATGGAAAGCAACAAGAGTAGATTTAATATTCGGACATAACAGTGAACTGAGAGCAGTTTCAGAATTTTATGCTTGTCCGGAAAACAAACAAAAATTTGTTAAGGACTTTGTTGCCGCTTGGAATAAAGTTATGATGCTGGATAGATTTGATTTGCAATAAAGAAAAAACTTGTTCACTTTACGAACCCATTTCAAAAGCCGTGGTAGAAATACTGCGGCTTTTTTATTGATTCTTAATATTGAATCTTTTCACTTCTTTTGAACGAAGAAAAAGATGTTTTGTTTTCTTCCACTAACTCTGTCACATTAAGTTCTAAAATCCGATGGTTTCTATGTTAAATTTTTTCATACTTCTAAATGCCATTTAAACTCACGTTAGGTTCATAAAATAAGTTGATGAATAAAATCAAATTTTACTTGTAGGGGAAGAGCTTGCTCTTCCAGAGGGAAGTAGATTTTTTTGTTTAAATATTAAAAGCGGACAGGGCAAGCCCTGTCCCTACTACAATGATCACCAAAGGAACGAATTACCCTTGCTTCTTGTTATATTTTCAAACAATAACACAAGAAAACGAGGATAAAATGAAAAACAAAACAGTAATCATAACTGGTGCTAATAAAGGAATCGGTAAAGAAGCAGCTAAACAAATTGCAAAACTTGGAGCTAAAGTTTATATGGCCTGCCGATCACTTGATTCTGCAAATGAGGCAAGAGAAGAAATAGTAAATGAAACAGGCAATCAAAATATTTTTGTACGCCATCTTGATCTTGCATCTGTTGATTCTATTATTAACTTTGCTGAGCATTTTAAAGAGGAAGAATCAAAACTTGATGTACTGATTAATAATGCAGGGCTGTGGACAAAGACAAAAAAGCTAACAGAGCTTAATGTTGAACAAACCTTTGCCGTCAATGTGCTTGGTCATCAACTTCTTACTCATCTCCTTTTAAATGAATTGAAAAATGCCGCTCCATCAAGAATCATAAATACTGCCTCGCATTTTGCTGGAGGACTCGATATTGACGACATAAATTTCGATAAAAGAAAATACAATGAAACTCTTGCTTACAAGCAAACCAAACAGGCAAACAGAATGCTTACCCGTGAATGGGCAAGAAGATTGGAGAAAGAAAATATTTCAGTTTATTCAATGACTCCGGGATTCGTTCCTTCAACAGAATTGTTCAGAGAACAAAATGCAGTTGGTAAATTTCTTCTTAAAGTATTTTCCTTAATTGAAGGAAGAACAATTGAAGAAGGTGCTGACACACTTGTATGGTTAGCATCTGCAGAAAAAATTGATGGCAGTAACGGCGGATTTTTCAATCAAAGAAAAGAAGAGAAATGTAAATTCAATAATCCTGTTGACGAAAAGAAGCTATGGGATAAATGCGAAGAATTTCTCAGCAAAATCAAGGTTAAGGATTCCGTTTTACAATCAGTTTAAATAGGAAAGGGTATATGAAAATTAATTTAGAAGAAATATATTATCGTTACAGAACGGATTACGGTTTTAAAAAACGATTAAGAAAAATTTTAATAATTGGTGGAATAGGTATTTTGTTTTTAGGAATTACTGTAATTATTGGAATCGCATTCTTCTCTTCTGCAATAATCAGTTTCCTGTTTGCAAATGTTCCGGGATTATTTGAATTGGGATTTATATATATCCGCGAATTTGCGAGCTCATATATGCTTCGGGATATAACTGCAATTTTAACTCCGCTTGCTGGTGGAACTAATGTAAGCGAAATGCAAAATCTTGTTACGCAGTATTTTAATCAACTTGGCAGTAATCCTAATATTGATTTCCAGAATTTTCAGGATTTTATTAATACGGTTAAAAATTCTGTTTTAGACAATCAGATAACTAATACAGAATTAGAATTAGTCAAACAATTTTTAATGAAATAATAATATGAAAGTAGGAATAGTCGGAAGTGGAATGGTTGGGGCAACTTCAGCATACGCAATTATGCTGCGCAAAGCTGCAAGTGATATCGTGCTTATTGATGCAAATGAAAAACGCGCAATTGCCGAAGCTCAGGATATAATGCACGCAGTACCTTTTGCCGCAGCAACAGATATTTATGCCGGCAGCTACAAGGATTTGAAAGATGCAAAAATTGTTGTGATTGCCGCAGGCGCAAGTCAGAAGCCCGGCGAAACAAGATTAATGCTGATGGAAAAGAATGCTGCAATTATGAGAGATATTATCTCCAAAACTGCAGAAGTAAATCCAAACGCAATTTTTCTTGTTGCAACAAATCCGGTTGATGTGATTACTCACATTTGTATAAACATCGCAAGTGAATTTGGAATTCCTTCAACTAAAATCATTGGAAGCGGAACTACACTTGATACTGCACGGTTCAGGTCATTACTTGGAAATTATATAGGAGTTGATCCGCAGAACGTTCACGCTTATGTAATTGGTGAGCACGGCGATTCAGAAGTTCTCTGCTGGTCTAATGTTGATATTGGCGGAGTAACTCTTGAGGATTTTATTGCACACAGAAGCATTGAATTCAATGATGAAATTAAAAACAGAATTGATGATGGTGTTCGAAATGCGGCATATAAAATAATTGAAGGAAAAGGTTCTACCTACTACGGTGTTGCCGGAGCTATTGCAAAACTTGTTGATGTAATTAATCGTGATAACCGTGCTGTGCTTACAGTCAGCGCTTTGAAAGAAGATGTTGAGGGAATAAAGGATGTTACTCTTTCACTTCCTCATTTAATTGGCGGCGAAGGAGATCTTGGTGTTTTGCCAATCCGATTAAGTGTCAAAGAAAAAATGCTTCTTAAGAAAAGTGCAGAGATAATCAAAGAAAAAATTGATGAGTATGAGAAAACTTTATGATAAAATACTTTACCGGAATTGATGTTCAGATTAATCGCGGCTGCTGTTATTACATCATTGATAAAAATAAAAGGTATGTTACAAGCGGATGGATAAAAGAAAAAATCCCTCAAACATTTCAAAAACTTTTCATTGAACTTTCAGATAATCAAACAGATTCAATTGCGATTGGAATTGATGCACCACGAATGCCAATCAAAAAACTACGCAGCAGAAACTTCAACAAGCAAGCAAATAGTTGGACAGAAAACAGTGATGCAAAAGTCGGAAGAGAGTGTGAAGTTATAATTAAATCCTTCGGCATTGCAAATCCACAATGGACAAGAACATTGAAAGATTCGCCTAAGTGGATGAAGCTTGGATTTTCAATTTATAAATCACTAAAAGATTTCCCATTTGTTTATGAAGTATTTCCATCGGCTTCATACAAAATGTTAGAGAAAGAAAATCTTGCTTATGAATTTTGCTTGAACAATTTTGCGGGTGGAGTGAAAGATATGCTCGATGCATCAGTTGCTGCAATAACCGTATATGAATTCATCAACGGAAGAGGTTGCGAAGTTGGCGGAGAAGATGGACTGGGAACAATTGTACTTCCGAGAAAAATCTATTAAATAGACTTACAACAAGTAAAGCTATGACATAGTGAAAAAAGGGAATTGTTGAAGCCAATAGATTGTTTTTTTTAGAATAATTTATTAACTAATACAATAATCCTTGATTTGACTTCAAAGAAAGTTTATCTATTGATTAAAATCAGAAAAAGTAATCTTTAAAATTTTTTATGAATAATTTGATAGCTAAAATTGATCATCAAATTGCTAGATGGATGAGACGCTGGAGTATTCCTGCAATTAGGATCTCTTTCGGAATTATTTTTATTTGGTTTGGGATTTTGAAACTTTTTGATGTTTCTTCAGCCGAGAGTTTACTAAAGGCAACCGTAGTTTGGCTGCCTTTTGGTTCACCGGAGTTTTGGTTAATAATTATTGGCTGGTGGGAAGTTATTATTGGTGTCACATTTCTGTTTCCTCAAACTACTAAAATTGCTATTGCATTGCTCTTCCTTCAAATGTTCGGGACATTTATGCCTCTGGTTTTATTGCCTGAAATAACATTTCAGAACGGAAATATTTTTACACCTTCGCTTGAGGGACAATATATTATTAAGAATGTGATGATTATTTCGGCAGCTTTGGTTCTGGGTGGAAGATTTTATTCCGGAGAAGAATAAGACTTTTTTTATGATACCAAATGAAAATTCAAAGAAAATAAAATCAAGCAGCATAATTTTCCCGCATCAGTTATTTGAAGAACATCCTGCACTTGATTCAGAAAGAGTTGTTTACCTGGTTGAAGAGTTTTTGTTTTTCAGGCAATACAAATTTCACAAGCAGAAATTAGTGCTTCATCGTTCTTCAATGAAATTCTATCAGGACTACCTTGAAAGAAAAAATTACAAAGTGATTTACATTGAATCAACGAACGAATTATCCGATGTAAGAAAACTTATTCCACATTTAAGAGAAAAAGGAATCGAAGAGATTCACTTTGCAGATGTCGCCGATAACTGGCTTGAAAAACGAATCAAACAAATAGCGGAAAAATCAGGCATAAAAATTTACGAATATTCTTCACCTGCTTTTCTCAACTCTAAAGATGAATTAAAAGAATACTTCAGCGGAAAGAAAAAATATTCCCAAACGGATTTTTACATAAAGCAAAGAAAGAAGTTTGGAATATTACTAAATGAAGATGGATCGCCGCTTGGCGGTAAATGGACTTATGATACCGAAAACAGATTGAAATATCCCGCTGCAAAGAAATCTCCCAAAGTAAATTTTCCGTCTGTGAACAACTACTATGAAGAAGCTATAAAATATGTTAATAAAAATTTTTCTGACAACTTCGGCGAGATAAACAAAAGTTTCATCTATCCAAACACTTTTGAAGAAAGTAAAAAGTGGTTTAATGAATTCTTAGAAAAAAGATTTTCTGAATTCGGAAGTTACGAAGATGCTATTGTAGCTGAAGAACACATTCTTCATCACAGCGTTTTAGCACCAATGTTGAACATTGGATTACTCACACCTAATTACATAGTTGAAGAAACTCTTAATTATTCTGAGAAGCACAAAATACCATTAAACTCAGTTGAAGGATTTATCAGACAGATAATCGGCTGGAGAGAATTTATTCGCGGAGTATATGAATTTTCCGGAACATCTCAGCGAACAAAAAATTATTGGGGCTTTAAAGGAAAAATTCCGGAGAGTTTCTGGAAAGCAATAACTGGCATCGAACCACTCGATATCACAATCAAAAAAGTTTTACAAACCGGTTACTGTCATCACATAGAGAGATTAATGGTGCTTGGAAATTTTATGTTGCTCTGTGAGTTCGATCCCGATGAAGTTTACCGTTGGTTCATGGAACTATTTATTGATGCTTATGATTGGGTTATGGTGCCGAATGTTTATGGAATGAGTCAATTCGCAGACGGCGGATTGATGGCAACAAAACCATACATCAGCGGCAGCAACTATCTGATGAAAATGAGTGATTACAAAAAGGGTGATTGGCAGTTAATCTGGGATGGACTCTTCTGGCGATTTATGGATAAGCACAGAAAATTTTTCCTCTCTAATCCAAGACTTGGAATGCTGATAAAAACTTTTGATAAAATGTCTGATGAAAAGAAAAATAGTTTGTTATCTGCTGCTGAGAATTACCTGAAAAAATTTAATATTTATTGATTCTTACCCTTAAATCTTATTATACTAATTGAGCACAGTGGCAATGGCTTTTCTTTATTTCCCTTACTCTTTTAAGCTAAATTTTGAAGATGGATTTTTCAATTTTGCAAACAAGGAACGAATTAATTATCTCGTTTGTTAATACTTATAGAATTATTAACTAAAATCGAGGAGAAAATGAAAATAAAAATCAACGAGAATGGTCCCATACTAATCGAAGTTTCTGAAGCAAAAATTATAAGAGGTGAAACTGAAGAAACCATCTCACAAAAAACAATTGCTCTTTGCAGGTGCGGGCAATCATCTAATAAACCATTTTGCGATGGCGCCCATAGAAAATGTGAGTTTAAAGGTGAGCTAGTTGAATTAGAAGTTAAATAACTATCTCACCTTACGCGAAAGTGTGTAAATCCTCGGAGGTTTGCCATTGTGCGTAACATAACTAATTAAGTTATTAGTCTAGCCGCTGTAAAGATACTGCGGCTTTTTTATTGATTCTGACTTTTAAATCTTTTAACTGCTTTAGAACGCTTCAATAGATGTTTGGTTTTTCTTCCGCTTACTCTTTTGCGCCACATCTTAAAGCTTGAAGGTTTTGTTTCTCTTCTCATAATTTCACGAACATGTTTTTCTTTCAAACCAAACTGAAGTTCTATTGCTTCAAAAGGAGTTCGGTCTTCCCAAGCCATTTCGATTATTCGGGATAATTCTTCCAAGGAAAAGTTTTTCATTTATATTTCTTTCGGCTCAATTCCGGGTTTTGCGTAGGATAATCTTGCTATTCTTTTTGTTTCGTGATAACTATCCAATTCGCTGATTGTAATTGTTCCGGCTTTTTCAATATCAACAAATCCATCTTCACCAACAATATCATCGGGAAGAATTACTTCGAGGATTTCTCCAACTATAAAAATTGTTCCGTTAAATTTTATTTCGTGCTCTTCAACAAGCCGGCAGCCGATTTTTATTTTTGATTCTCTCACATAAGGAGCTTTAATTGTATCGCTGTATTCTGGAGTTAAACCGCATTCATCAAACTCGGAAACATCTTTATCATATCTTGCTGAAGTTTGATGTGCTTTCTTAAAAATATTTTTGTTGATATGATTAATGGTAAAGTAATTTGTTTCTTTGATGTTTGTGTATGTGTGCCTTTCTACAGAAACGGGTCGCATTAAAAATCCAATTGCCGGCGGATTTGCACCAACGTGAATTACAGAGCTAAATATTGCAAGATTAGTTTTACCTTCTTTGGAAACTGTCCCGATTAAGTTTGCACTTTTAAATCCGGAAAGTGAGTTAACAAAGTTAGTTCTGTAAAGTTTTTCAAATGCTATAATGTTTTCGTTTGTTATTTTCATAATTGATGATGACCTTTATAAATATAAGAAGTAAATGGTTTTCCACACTGAGTGGCAATGCCATCGAAGTGTGACAATTTTATGAATTATATTTCTTGCTGGTCAGTCTTCGACAGGCTCCATTAGACTTAGTGAGAGATTTATTTTAATTTTATAAAAAACATTTAATAACAAAATAAGGATTAAATAAAAT
>JAIMAZ010000201.1 GCA_023511695.1 Ignavibacterium sp. | reverse complement strand
GAACCATTAAGATATGCGCAAGGATCAAAATCAGGATATTCACTTCGAATGATTTCAACAATTTCAGGAGCTTTAAGATCTGCTCTGGATTCGAGGTCTTCATTATAAACCAACTGATTCATATCAATTTTTTTCGGACCAACATAATAATCAAAATCCTTGTTATTAACTGCTCTGTAAAGAATGAAAACCATAACCTGTACAATATCAATGTTCCTGTGCGCCCATTTAAGCATTTCAGGGATAAATTGTTTTGTATCATCATAAACTGTTGAATTGAATGCACACGAAATGTTTCCTTCTTCTGCGAGCATTTTAGCATAATAATATCTTAGCTCGTTTAACTCAACTTCATTTTTTCCTTTCCAGCCGGGACGATTTTGTTTACTATCAATGTGAAAAGTAAATCCGAACACTCCTGCTTTTTTAAGTTTATTCAAAAAGTCTTTCGTTAAAGCTAATCCGTTTGTGTTGATTATTGGTTTAAGGACTCTTCTTTTAATCTCAGCCACAATATCCAGTATTTCCGGATGAGTAAGTGGATCACCTCCGGCAATAGAAATTCCATCAGACTTTCTTAATGAAGTAAATACATCAAGATCTTTTTTTATTTCATCAAGAGATTTGTGACCATTTTTTTCATTTTTTCTGTAACATCCTTCGCAATATAGATTGCATTTGGAAGTTGGTTCAAGCCACGAAATTGAATTATCAGTAAGATTCCAGGGAAGACGATAATAATTCAAATGATTTAAGGTTAACATATACACCTCACTCTTTGAATTGATTTGATGCCCCTAAATTAAGCTGCTTGCAGCATCATTGCAATTGATTTTTATCAATAACATTCAACAACTTTTAATGTTAAGCGAATTATTTAATCGGGTTCATATCTGTCTAAAATAAATTGAACTCACTTGATCGAGTTAAGAATAAAGCTTGATTGCTAAACATTTTTATATCATATTCGCCAACCAAAAACATTTAAGTGTAAAAATGGAAGACAAGAGAAACAGAATAAATTTAATTGATGAACAAATTATTAAACTGCTTTCCGAGAGAAGGAAATTGAGCAAAGAAATTGCTCAGTTGAAAGAGCTTTCAAGCAGTGATATCAGAGATCGAAACAGAGAAAAGGAAGTATTAAAACACATAATAAAACTTGCAAAAGATGAAGGACTTGATACTCATCTCATTTCAAAAATATTTAGTGAAATAATTGAAGACTCAGTTAATCTTCAGAAGAAATATTTTCTTGATAGAGAAAATGATAGCTCAGATAGTTTGACTAAAGTAGCTATTCAGGGAATTCAGGGTTCATACAGTTATCTTGCTGCAAATAATTTTTTCTCTGACAAGAATTTTCATTTCGTTTATTGCAAATCATTTGAAGATGCAATCGAGTCAGTTGAAAATGGTGAATCGGATTATGCATTTCTTCCAATCGAGAATACAACTTCAGGAAGTATAAATGAAGTTTATGATGCACTGTTAAAAAGTAATCTCTCAATAGTTGGAGAAGAAATTTTCAAAGTAAATCATTGTTTACTTGCAAATGCAGAAACTTCATTGAAAAATATCAGAAAAATTTTTACTCACTATCAGGCAGCAAGGCAGTGCAGCGATTTTCTGAACTCTTTACCAAATGTTGAAGTAGAATTTTTTGAAGATACTGCTAAATCAGTTCAAAAAATTAAAGAAGAAGGAAGAAATGATTGTGCTGCAATTGCGAGCAAAGAAACTGCAGAAATATTTGATGTTGTAATTCTGAAAGAAGGAATCGCAAATCAGCAAGGCAATTACACACGTTTTTGGGTTTGTGCAAAAAATCCAATTCAGGTTGATGAAAGAATTCCTGCTAAAGTTTCATTGATAATGGCTACAGCTCATAAAGCTGGTTCTTTGGTAGATGCACTTTCTGTCTTTCGCGATTACAGTGTGAATATGACTAAACTTCAATCAAGACCAATACTTGGCAATCCCTGGGAAGAAATGTTTTATGTTGATTTTCAGGGCAATATCAAAAATCCACGAATACTTGATTTGATTGATGACTTAGGAAAATATACAAGATTTCTTAAAGTGCTTGGCTGTTATCCGGAAAAAGAAATCGAGCGAACTAAAATTGATTCTTCAGATGCTCCGGTATTTGAAACATTCCATAAAATTCCCGATAATAATTCATCATTTTCAGAAACGAAAACAACTGAAGCAAAAAAGAGTAAATCCAAAATCAGTTATAAATTAGCGAGCCGTGATTACAAAAAAGAAGATACAATCATCAAAGTAAAAGATGTAACAATCGGCGGTGGAAATTTTGTAATCATTGCTGGTCCTTGTTCTGTTGAATCAGGCGACCAGATATTTAGTTGTGCAAAAGAAGTAAAAGAATCATTCGCACATATTTTACGCGGCGGTTGTTTCAAGCCGAGAACTTCTCCTTATGCATTTCAGGGACTTGGATTTGAAGCACTCGATTTGTTAAAAGAAGCTGGTGATAAATATGATTTGCCAATAATCACTGAAGTTCTTTCTACTGAGCAGGTTGAAAAAGTTGCTGAGAAATCTGATATACTTCAGATTGGTGCGAGAAACATGCAGAACTTTGCATTGCTTGCTGAAGTTGGAAAATCATTTCGTCCTGTTTTGCTTAAACGAGGGATGATGGCAAGTATTGACGAACTTCTTAATGCAGCAGAATATATTCTGGCAAAAGGGAACAGACAGGTAATTCTTTGTGAAAGAGGAATAAGAACTTTTGAAACTGCAACACGAAACACACTTGACCTTAGTGCAATTCCTGTTTTAAAAGAGTTGACACATTTACCGGTTATCGTTGATCCATCGCACGCAGTTGGTGAAAGGAATAAAGTTCTGCCTTTGGCTAAAGCCGCTAAAGCTGTTGGTGCTGATGGAATAATGGTGGAAATTCATCCTGAACCTGAAAAAGCTCTCAGCGATGGAATGCAATCATTATACTTTGATCAGTTCAGACTATTGATGAAGGAAATTTCCAGGTGAAAATAAGTTCTGTCGGAATTGCTGGTTTAGGTTTAATTGGTGGATCAATTGCAAAAGCATTGAAGAGTTTTAATCCGCATTTATCAATTTCTGCTTTTGACTATCCCGAAGTTTTAGATAAAGCTTTTTCACAAAAGGTTATTGATAAATCCCTGAAACAAAATTCAGAAATTCTTGATAATGATTTAATCATTCTTGCACTACCAATTAACTCTTCACTAAAATTGTTTGAAAAATTTTTTCCGAAATTAAATTCAAATCAATGCATTATTGATGTATGCAGTGTGAAATCAACTTTTGCTGAATTAGGAAAATCATTAACAAGTTCAGGTAAATATGTCGGACTTCATCCAATGGCTGGAAAAGAAAAAGGTGGATTTGAAAATTCAGATAATCTTCTTTTTGAAAATGCCGTCTGTTTTGTTTGTGATTCGCAGGTAAATGATACAACCTACTCTGTACTGGAATTTTTGAGACCAACCGGACTTCAGTTTACTTTTATTGATGCTTACCTTCACGATAGAATTGCCGCAGAAGTTTCTCATCTTCCGCAATTGTTGTCTGTTAATCTGGTTAATTCTGCTGCCAAAACAGATAACGGATTTAATTACATCACCTATGCTGGCAGTGGTTTTAAGGATATGACAAGAATTGCTTCAAGTGATTTCACCATCTGGAGAGAAATAATTGAAAATAATAAGTCTAATATCTTAAGCTCATTAAAAGACTTTCAATCCAAAATTGATTTGTTGATCAATCAAATTAAGAACGATGATTTTGAATTCCTTAAAAATCAATTTGATACTGCAAAGAAAAACAGAGAAGAAATTCCTTTCAATCATAAAGGATTTATCCAGCCTCTGTTTGACCTTACAGTTTTCTTAAAAGATGAACCTGGCTCTCTCAGCAAACTGACTACGCTCTTATATCAGCACAATATAAATATAAAAGATATTGAGCTGCTGAAAATCAGGGAGGGAAGTGGCGGCAATTTCAGATTGTATTTTGAATCTGCTGAAGTAGTTCAGCAAGCAAAGGCAGTCTTAGAAAAATATTTAGCCACTAATTACACAAATTAACACTAATTTTTTTTAATATTTCGTGAAAATTAGTGTAATTAGTGGATGATAATTTTATTGTTTATTGAATTTTACAAGCAAATCTTTAACTGCATCTTTATGAACGCAGAAATCCATTATCTTCAACTTCACATAATCTTCGTGATAAAAATAATATCCAATCGGTTCAACATTGCGAGCACCAGCGCCGGAATCCTTAATTAAAAACCACAGCTTTCCATTCTGCTCTTTGTATCCTACAAGATGAATTCCGTGATCATCAGTTGTAGTCTCATTTGAAAATCTAAATTGTCGCGCATTCTCATCAATATATTCTGATGGGATTTCAAAAGTAGGAACAATTGCACATTTTGTCCAGGAATCATAACCCGGCTCTGATACATCGCCGCCGATTGCAAGAGTATAACCATTTTTAATTGCTGATTTGATAGCGTTCATAAATTCATTCAGTGGAACATTATAATAATCTTTGTTGTGCCACCAGTTATCAGGAACTTCATATTCAACTTGCTGCCAATATGGCTGCTGCATGTAAGACAGAACATCTACATAGTCATCCATATTAAGCTTGAGATAATCTTTCAGATAAGTTTGCGGAGTATAAGTTTTTCCATCAACTGTAAATGAAGCTGGTGGTTCGCCGATATAATGATTCATAATTGCCTGAATATTTTCTACAGCTTCTTCTTCATTCCACATATTATTTTGCTTGCAGCTTTTAAGATAGTTTTCCATTTCAGAAAACATTGCACGATGATCGTGATGTTTTTGTCCCGGTAACAATCCATTATAAACATTTTCCGGAACAACTCCATAAGTTTTATAAATTCTTGTTACTGCATTTGCTTCACTGCCTTCACCAAAGAAAGAATCACCGCGTTCACGAATAAATCGTTTTGCTTTTTCTACATATTCCCAATAAGCAGTAAACATCTCAGAAAGTTTTACTTTTTTATTGTGCAATCTGTAAACCTCTGATTCAAAGAAAGAAGTTGTAGAGAAAGACCAGCAAGTGCCTGTTTGACCTTGCGAGATGGGTTCATTGAACCAGTAATACTTAAATTCATCGAGTGATTTAGGAAGGTTTTGATAAGAACTAAAATCAACTTTAAAAGATTTCCTTTGTATTTTTTCTTTAGCATTAAACGCATCAATCTCTTTCATCATTTCCTGATAAAAGCCTGGTTTTGGTTCTGTGAAAACAGCTTTATCTTTTACCTGCGGATAAGCGATAAATGAAATTAAACAAAGAACAATTAAAATATATTTACCGGACATAATAACTCCTGAAAATTGTTTATCGAAAAATATGCAAAAACTTTTATAAGAGATATTACTGCGAAAAGATGAAGTCCCAATAAAATCTTAAAACTATTAATCTCTAATTTTATATACTCCTTAAAAAGAAAATTTTGCCGCGAAGGGAAAAAAATAATTTTCTCGAAACGACAAATCCATGCTTTAGCTTCGTTACAGAGTCGATTAATCTTCGATTGAGATACGATGAGTGTCGATAAAAATGTAGAATAAATAAGTAAATTGATTTGATATTTTGAGACAGACAGACTGTTAGAACTGATATGAATTAAAAATTTCTCAATTGAATGATAAAATGGGCAAATAATTAACTAAGTTTTATCAAAATTCCCCATTGTTGTCCAGAATAAACTTAAACCTAATCAATA
>JAIMAZ010000200.1 GCA_023511695.1 Ignavibacterium sp. | reverse complement strand
CTCACTTACCTTACTCAGGATATAAAAGATTCTATTAAATCGCAGCACAGACTTAAGTCTGTGTTACGAGAGATATTTGGTGAACTTGAGTTAGTGTTATGAAAATCAGTGGGTGAAATTATTTTTTGTGTATGGTAAGCTACTCAGTAAGTCGGCTGCCCGGCAATGAGATTCCTTTTATTTTTCTGAATAGAGAAACTGCAAAAGAATCAGTCATTCCCGAAATAAAATCAATAATCATTAAAAGTCGTTCATAGATTTCAGTATCAGAATTTGCACTTTGTAAAATCCTCTTCGGTAAAAGATTAACCAATGTTCTGTTTTTAGGTTTGATATTGCCGTCAAGCCACTCATTAAACGAATTTATAAATGCATCGAGCAATCCGCCAATAACTTCATAGCCGGCAGCTTCCCGTTCAACCACAGTTCTGTGACGATAAATTTTTTCAACTGATAGCTTCTCTATTTCGAGCAAACCTTTTGCTGCAGGAATAAGTGATATCAACTCATTATTAAGCTTTGCTGAAAGAATATTTGATTCATTATCCAGAAAAACTTCAGCGAGTTCTTTTACTAATTCACTAATTGCTTTGGCCCGCAGATATCCAATTTTTTCAGTATCATCTCTTTGGTTGTAATCAGAGACCAATTCAATTCTTATAAGATTTTTTAATAACTGCTCTGTTTCATTAAATGTTACAAGTCCTAATCTGTAACCATCTTCAAGATCCATAATTCTATAACAGATATCATCAGCCGCTTCAACCAAAAAACTTAGAGGATGACGACACCAGAAATAATCAGTATTGCTCAATTTATCGAGTCCGGTATGTTCAGCAACGGATTTGAAAATTTCTTTTTCTGACTGAAAGAAACCAAACTTCTTATAAATTTTATTTTGTGAACTATCCTTCAAATCGAAATCGGTCAAAGATTCTTTAGGATATTTTGTTAGTGCTGCGAGTGTTGAATAAGTTAATCTCAGTCCGCCATTCACTTTCGGATTCTGTAGTTTTGTAATTATCCGGAATCCCTGAGCATTACCTTCGAATTTTATTAAATCATTCCATTTCTTTTTATCACTTATTATATCTTCAAATTTTTTTCCGTTTCCGTTTTTAAAATATTCTGAAATTGACTCCTCGCCAGAATGACCAAATGGCGGATTGCCGATATCATGAGCCAGACAAGCTGCAGCGACTATTTCACCGAAATGAAATTTTGTGAAATCATTTTTAAGTTCAGAGTGTCTTGAAATAATTTTTTCGCCAACAAGATTTCCTAATGATCTTCCAACAACAGAAACTTCAAGACTGTGAGTTAATCTTGTATGCACAAAATCACTTTCCGGCAACGGAAAAACCTGCGTTTTATCCTGAAGTCTTCTGAAAGCTGGCGAAAAAACTATTCTGTCGAAATCCCGCTGGAACTGACTTCTTCCATCGTGAGTGCTGATATAGTTTTTATTTTCAGTTCCTAACTGAACTGATGATAAAAGTTTTTTCCATTCCACAGTAAAAATCCTTTAATTGACTTTATCAAAATAATAATAAATGGTTTATGAGTTAAAGTTTAAGTTCAAGAAAGATTTTAAGTTTATGTAAAGTATTAAAAAATGTTGGTTGAAGAATATATTAGCTTAAAGAGAATCTTATTGAGTTTACTTGCTGGTTCGTTTATTTTTCGAACAATGAATTCAGCAAAAGAAAATATTCTTGATTCTTCAGTTCAGTACATAAAATCTGTTGGACCAAAAAGAGCAGAATCATTTGCGAAAGTCGGAATAAAAACAATTCGCGATTTGCTTTATTATTTTCCCTCCAGACATCTTGATCGTTCAACTGTTCTTACAGCAGCAAAAGCTTACAGCTATATCCTCAATGGTTATGACGGCGAAATAACTGTGATAGGTAAAGTTGTCGCAAGAGAAAAAATACATATCAGAAATAAAGAAATTCTTAAAGTTCAATTAAAAGATAACACAGGATTTTTTGAATGTATCTGGTTTCAGGGGGCGAAATATTTTTATGATGTTTTTAAGGAAGGAGAATATTTTGCTGTTTCAGCAAAACCTACTATTGATAAGTACGACAGATTTCAGTTTGTTCATCCTGACTTTGACAGAATAACAGAAGAAGAATCACAGAGCTTTCTTCACACGGGAAAGATTATTCCGTTCTACAGAATTCCCAAAGAGCTTAAAGCAAGAAATATTGGTGATTTCAGCTTAAGAAAAATAATCAGCTATGCTGTTGAACATTACGCAGATGAAGTGGAAGAAACCTTGCCTGAAGATATTATAACTCAGCACAAACTGTTAAAGCTAAACGATGCTATAAAAAATTATCATTTCCCTGAAAGTCAGGAACTTTTTAATCAAGCCAAATACAGATTTAAGTTTGAAGAAATATTTTATCTTGAATTGCTGCTCGCACTTCGTAAAAACAAATTCGAAAAGAAGAATAAGACTGTTAAGTTTCAGATAAAAACTGATCTCATAAAAAATTTTCTTGGTACTTTACCTTTCAAACTAACTGATTCCCAACTCAAAGTTTTATCAGAAATAAAACACGATATGCTTTCTGAAAAACCAATGAACAGACTTTTACAGGGAGATGTTGGAAGCGGAAAAACAATCGTTGCACTTATCGCTATGCTTATTGCTGTTGATAGTGGTTATCAGGCAGCTTTGATGGCTCCAACTGAAATTCTTGCTGATCAACATGCAAAAAATATTTCGGCGATGATGAACAAACTGAATCAGATTAATAAAAATAAACAAGTGAAAGTTTCTTTATTGCTTGGCGGACAAAGCAATTCAGCAAAAGCTAAACGCGAAAAAGAAATTGAACTTCAGGAAGCAGATATTATAATCGGAACTCATGCTCTGATAGAAGAAAAAGTTTCGTTCAGGAATTTAGGTCTTGTTGTAATTGATGAACAGCATCGCTTCGGAGTTAAACAACGCGCTGATCTTTTAGCAAAAGGTTTAGCGCCTGATGTTCTCGTAATGAGTGCAACACCCATTCCGAGAACTTTAACAATGACTCTTTACGGAGATCTTGATGTTTCTGTAATTAATGAAATGCCTAAAAACCGCAAACCAATTAAAACTGTTTTGCGTGGCGAAAAGAAATTACCTGAGATTTATAAATTCATTATTGATAAATCAAAAGAAGGTTATCAGACATTCATTGTTTATCCGTTAGTTGAAGAATCAGAAAAACTGGATCTGAAAGCTGCAACGAGTTATTATGAAGAACTGAAGCGCACATATTTGAAGGACTTAAGAATTGGGTTGATTCACGGCAAAATGAACTGGCGTGAGAAAGAAGAAATGATGTTCAGATTTTTAAGAAAAGAATTTGATGTGCTTGTTGCAACCACAGTGATAGAAGTTGGAATAGATATTCCTGATGCAAACATAATGTTAATCAATGATGCACATCGCTTTGGTTTATCACAGCTTCATCAGCTAAGAGGAAGAGTTGGAAGAAGTAATAAGCAAGCTTATTGTATTTTAGTAACTAACGATAAAATAGCTGCAAAACAATCTACGAGTGAATTAAACTTTGAATACCTCTCTCCAACTCAGCTGGAAAATTATAAAGCATCTGTTCGTTTACAATCAATGGTTAAATACAATGACGGATTTAAAATTGCAGAAATCGATTTAAAGCTTCGCGGTCCTGGAGATATTTTCGGAACAAAGCAAAGTGGGTTCCCTGAATTGAAATACATAAACATTGCTGAAGACTCTGAAATAATTTTTGATGCAAAGAAGTCGGCGTTTGAATTAATTTCTTCCGATCCAGCGCTCACACAGAAAAAAAATTTTTTTGTAAGAAAAAAACTTTTAGAGCAGTATAAAGAGAATATCATTTATGCTGAGATCGCATAACTGACATCAAAATTTTTCTCACATCGTTTTCACGCCCATAAATCAAAGCTCTGATAAATGTCGTAAAAATTTTTTTTACTTCAGATCAAATCAAAAAATTAATTTTAAAGTCATCTTCATCGTTTAAAGTGTCTTTGAAAAAATTTTTAGAAGTCTTTCAAACTTCTTGACTTAAATTTTATAACTCATATATTTGCTTGTGAAAAAAATTTTTTCGGAGAAGTTATCTTATCAATACAGTTTAAAGAGAAGTTGAATGTTGCATTAGCATTTAATGTAAAGCCGGAAAGTGAAACTTTCATTGAATCAGTGTCTCCGAACTCTCAAAAATCTAACTCGCCTTATCAGACATCTCAAGACACTTTCGCTGAATGGGATACTTGGGAAACAATCAATGCATTGCGCGATGCTCTTTCTGTTCATCACAATGTTACTTTAATCGAAGCAAACGATGATGCATTTGAAAAATTTAAACAAGTAAGACCAAATATTGTTTTCAACATTGCTGAAGGAGCATTTGGTGTTAGTCGAGAAGCACAAATTCCCGCAATGCTAGATATGCTTCAGATTCCTTATACCGGAAGTGATGCGCTAACACTTGCAATCTGTTTGGATAAAGCCCGCACAAAAGAAATTCTTAGTTATTATAAAATACCGAATGCAAAATTTTTTGTTGCTGATAGTGTTGATGAAATAAGACAAAACCATTTTCAATATCCTCTTATTGTTAAGCCTATTTGCGAAGGTTCGAGCAAAGGAATTTTTTCTTCTTCATTTGTAACAACTACAGATGAATTAGTAAGTGAAGTTGACAGAATTAATTCTGAGTATTCACAATCTGCTTTGATTGAAGAATTTCTTCCGGGAAGAGAATTTACTGTTGCAATTTTGGGTAACGGAAAAGAAGCGCGAACTCTTCCGATAATTGAGATCAGATACGACAAATATCCAGAGGGCGTAAAACCACTTTACTCTTATGAAGCAAAATGGATTCTTGACACAAAAGATTCTGACTTTGAAGTGTTTGACTGTCCGGCAAACTTAGATAAAGCTCTCGAAGAAAAAATTGTTAAAATATGTCTGGATACTTATAAAGTGTTGCGATGCAGGGACTGGAGCCGCATTGATGTAAGATTAGATAAAAACGGCGAACCAAACATTATTGAAATTAATCCTTTGCCGGGAATTATGCCTGACCCAAGAGAAAATTCAAGTTATCCGAAAGCTGCGCGGGCAGCTGGAATGACATACGATGAAATGATTAATTCAGTTTTATTAGCTGGTTGTAAGAGATATAATTTAGCATGAAGAAAGAAGCACGAATACTCGTTTGTTATAATTCTCCTGTAAGCATCTTTTCGGTTTATAACGGAAAGCCCGGAGAGAACTCCGGAAATGGAGTTGATCTTTCCGAGTATTCTTTTGTTTCTCAGATCAATCAGATTGTTGAGATGCTTTCTGAAAAGTTTACCGTGGTAGATTCCTTCGCAGTAAACAGAGATATAAATTCATTAATAAATAAACTTAACTCGTATCAACCTGATGCAATTGTAAATTTTGTTGAGTCAGTTGAAGGCATTACAAACTATGAATATTGTATTGCCGCACTCTTTGAATTACTTGGTTTCGAGTTTACAGGCAATAGAGCAGTTACTTTAGGAAATTGTCTTAATAAGTTAAGGACGAAATCGATCTTAAAATCCTATGGTATAAATACACCATCAGCGGTTACAATTGAACCGGATGAATCACTTACTAAAAATAAAATTAAACTGAATTATCCTTTGATAATGAAGCTGGAAGAAGAAGATGCAAGTATTGGTATATCAGAATTTTCAGTTGTAAAAAATTTATAATATCCAAGACATATCAACTTGATAGATATCTAACACATATCAAGTTGATAGACATCCAACACATATCAATG
>JAIMAZ010000199.1 GCA_023511695.1 Ignavibacterium sp. | reverse complement strand
AGACCGATTCCAAAGGGGCATACCGTTAATCAACAGCTTCCAACCTTCGCCAGTTAGACATGGCGCTATCACGTCATGGCTATTAGGTGCAAACACTGGTCTCCAGACGGCTCTATAGGTCTCTGGCCACGGTGTCCCATTTACGGCGATTGTTTGCAACCCGGACTGCATCCTTACCTCAGCCGCTACCTTGGTAGCGTCATCACTAAAAGCGCAATCCCATACGTTAAGAAACCTTGCGTCCCATGGTTCACCGTTGACTGCCAAGCTCCAAAGTCCTTTTTTGAAAGTAAAAATATCTCCTTCAGCAAGCGGCTCCAATTGGACATTACAAGCAGTATTTAGCCCGTCGTCGCTGATTTCACAGCTCCTGACCTGAATGAACTTATTCTCCCAAGCTTCCTCGTTGAGCACTGCCCCATATCCATCAGAAGTTCTGATACTTGCTCATTGACTTTTGAAAATTGCAGAGTTCCGGCTCAGAATCTTGTCTGGGAAGAAGGAAAAGGTTTTAACTTTGCAATGAATACATTAAATGGAGGAAGAATTGGAATTGCAGCTCAGGCAATCGGAATTGCTGAAGCTTCACTTGAAGCATCTTTGAAATATTCCAAGCAGAGAAAAGCTTTCGGACAAGAGATTTCTAACTTCCAGGCAATTCAGTTTAAGCTTGCTGATATGGCAGTTAAAGTTGATGCAGCAAAACTTCTTACCTTAAAAGCTGCAGCATTGAAAGATGCTGATAAACCGTATTACAAAGAAGCAGCAATGGCAAAACTATATGCTTCTAAAATAGCTGTTGAATGTGCACTCGAAGCAATTCAGATTCACGGTGGATATGGATATGTGAGAGAATATCTTGTTGAACGATATTTGCGCGATGCGAAGATTACAGAAATTTATGAAGGTACTTCTGAAATACAACGAATTGTAATCGCACGTGCTTTACTCGATCAGAAATAGTGCTGTTGCAATTTTATTTTTTCTTTTTGCTGTCAGTTTAGTTGCACAAACGGACTGGCAGCGATGGGATAAAGTCCAACCAAATTATTTGAAATCTTTTTATCCTGCTGAGAGAAATTTCTCTTATGCCAAATCTGATCTACCTTATCTATTATCTAAAACTTTAATTAACACTTACTGGATTTTTATTTCTGATCTAGATGGTGATAATTGTCCATTTCATCCATCTTGTTCATCATTTTTTTTACAATCGATTGAAGAGACTAATCTGATTCAAGGAGCTTTGATGTTTTTTGATAGGTTTACAAGAGATTCAAATCCTGTCAATCGTGAAGAACATTATCCGGTTTACAAAAATTATCGATTCTATGATCCACCAAAACTTTATACCTTAAGTAAAGATAAAATTCATTTCATCCCACCTTATACTGTTGTGGAGTAATGTTAAGATTTTTTTTAACAATACTATTTTGTGTAACAGCAGTTGCACAAAATAATCCATTAAAGTCAGATGAGAATAGAAAACTCTTTGCTGATTATCTTTACTGTCAACAGGATTATCTTCGTGCAGCAGAAGAGTATGAATCTCTGAGCAAATCCAGACTTTCGGATACGATCCTTTATAAAATAGGAAAGTCTTATTCAATTATTGGTAACACTGATAAAGCTCTGAATTATTTTTCTTCTATTCAATCAAATTCATTATTATTAAAAAATGCCATATTGGAAGAAGCCAGGATTTTTTATCTAACAGAAGATTCTTATTCGTTAAATAAAATAGTTAATGATGTTGATACATCTTCTACCGAATTAAAAAAAATTCTAATCGCTTTTTATTTAAAGACTGATCTATTAGACAAAGCTAATAACTACTTATTTTTATTTAATGATGATGACATAATCAGACTAAAAAGATTATATGAAAGAAGGAAAAACCCAGCTTACAAATCTGAAACTGTTGCCGGAATACTTTCTGCAATAATTCCCGGTTCAGGAAAAATTTATACTGAAAAGTATGGCGATGGAATTACAGCTTTTATTCTTACAGGCATATTCTCTTATCTTGCTTATGATAACTTCAAGCACTCGCATCAATTCAGAGCTTATTTATTTAGCGGATTAGCGGCAGGATATTATCTTGGAAATATTTACGGCTCTGTAGCTTCAGCTCAGATTTTTAATGCCAAAGTTGATTTTAATTTTCTTAATGATCTTTCAGAATTTTTATCAAGTAAAAATTATTTTATCAATGAGATTGATTTTTGTAAATAGATTACTTTTCATAATACTTCTGTTGCAGATAAAAATTTTATCCCAAAATTATTTTGTTGAGCAGCTTGAAGTTGCAGATTCACTTTTCAAATCACAAAATTATTTTGATGCAATCACAGAATACAAAAGATTACTCTTTTTCGATAGCTCAAATCAATTCAGGTTCTATTCAAATTATCAGATAGGACTATGTTATAAAAACGGGGCTAAATATTCTGATGCAATCAGATATTTTGTTCTTGCAGAAATTAATTCAACCAATAATGAAGAGCTCTTCGAAAGTAAAATTCAACAGGCAAGAACAAATATTCTTAGAAGAACTACAACACGAGCTGAAAAAATTTTGAGTGAAATGGAAAATGACAAACGCTTTGACCAGCATAAAACTGAAATTAAATATTGGCGGGGCTGGAGTTTTATTTTTTCTGATAAGTGGGAAGATGCTCATCAAATATTTTCTGAAATTAGTGAAACTAATCTTGCTCAAATCTGTCTTAATACTCACGATAAACTTTATTCCGTTGATTTCGCAAAATATAGCTCAATGATTGTTCCCGGACTCGGACAATTTTATACTGGAGAATATTTAAGTGGTTTACTTTCTCTTGCCTGGAATGTTTTTTCAGGATATTTAACAATAAATGCGTTTAATCAGGAAAGAATTTTAGATGGAGTAATTACTGCCAATCTCCTTTGGTTTAGATTTTATAGAGGCAATTTTCAGAATGCAGAAAAATTTGCTGAAGAGAAAAACATAAGAATTACAAATGAAGCGCTTTTTTATCTTCAAAATGAATTTAATGGAATAAAACCATAAAAAAACAATATTTTTCTTAGTGGAATTCGAATCAACAAATATTATATTCACTTAATAAAAATCAACATTATTACCACTGAATCAGGAGGATAAATGAAAAATAAAGGACTAATTGTTGGTTTAGCAATCGGGGGAGTTTTGATAATTGGAGTGATACTTCTGGTTATGTGGGGCATCAGTGTTTACAACAATCTTGTTGCCGCCGAACAAAATGTTATTAAACAATGGTCTCAGGTTGAAAATCAATATCAAAGACGAGCTGATCTGATACCAAATCTGGTTAATACTGTTAAAGGTTATGCTAATTTCGAAAAGGAAGTTCTTACTCAGGTTACTGAAGCACGAGCAAGAGTTGGTCAATTTAATGTAACTCCTGAAGTACTAAATGATCCTCAGGCATTTGAAAAATTTCAATCCGTTCAAGGTGATTTAAGCAGCGCACTTTCAAGACTATTAGCCGTAGTTGAAAATTATCCGGAACTTAAAGCAAATGAAAATTTTCTTCAGCTGCAGGCACAACTTGAAGGAACTGAAAACAGAATAGCTGTGGAAAGAAAAAGATTTAACGAAGCCGTACAGGAATATAACACTATGATTAAAAGGTTTCCTGCTTCGATGTTGGCAGGTATGTTTGGATTTGGTGAAAAACAATATTTCAAAGCTGTTCAGGGAGCTGAAGTTCCCCCCAAAGTTGAATTTTAATTTATGAAAAAACTATTTCTGTTTTTTGTTTTTTTATCTGTTCAATCTTTTGCTCAGTTTGAAATTCCCACAATAAAAATGTGGGCAACTGACTTAACAAATACTTTATCAGAATCAGAGCTTGAAGATCTTAATCTACGATTAAAAATTTATGAAGATTCAACTTCAAATCAGTTAGTTGCTCTAATGATTCCGACTCTTGGTGGATATCCAATAGAAGAAGTTGCAAATGAAATTTTTACTAAGAATAAAATTGGTACTAAAAAGAATGATAATGGCGTTTTGCTTTTAATAGCAAAAAATGACAGGAAACTGCGTATTGAAGTTGGTTACGGATTGGAGGGAGTTCTTCCGGATGCATTGTGTTCTGCAATTATAAGAAATGTTATTGTTCCCAGATTAAAAGCTGAGGAATATTATCTCGCTATCAGTGATGGAATTAATGCAATAATATCTGCTATTGGCGGTGAATATATTGCAGATAAATCTAATGAAGAAGAAACTCCGTTTTCCTCGTTGTTCATAATTATATTGATTTTATTCTTCATCTTTGCTTTCAGAAGAGGTGGCGGAATGCCGGGTGGAGTATATCGAAGTGGTGGATTTGGTGGTTGGGGAAGTGGTGGCAGTGGTTGGGGAGGCGGAGGTGGTTTTAGCGGTGGCGGCGGATCTTCTGGTGGCGGCGGTGCAAGTGGTTCCTGGTAATTTTTATATATGATTTGTACTTGAAGAAGTTTATCAGATTTTATAAAATGCATCTGAAATTTTAATAATTATTCTTTTTCTGAATTTAAACTTATAAGGAGAAACTCATATGGCTATAATGATAACTGAAGAATGCATCAATTGCGGCGCTTGTGAACCTGAATGCCCAAATAATGCTATTTATGAAGGTGGTACAAATTGGGAATTAGCTGGTAAAACTTATGGTCCGGATGATCCTGCACCATCTGGCGCAACGGGTTTCTTTTCTAATGATTATTTTTATATTGTTCCTGATAAATGTACCGAATGTGTTGGTTTCCACGATGAACCACAATGTGCTGCTGTTTGTCCTGTAGATTGCTGTGTTCCGGACCCTAATCATGTTGAAGACAAAGAAACTCTTTTAAAGAAAAAAGAATATCTTGACTCTTTAGGAAGATAATTTTTCAGGGCATCAATCAGATGTCCTTTTTTATTTCTTAGAAAAATCAATTCTACGAATTTCATTTCTTAGAAAGCTACCTTCCGGAAATTATTCTAACCACTATTTTCACAATATTTTGTTGGCATTATAATCGTAAATAATAAATCAAACTAGTTTGGAGAAAAAATGGCTTACAGAATAACAGAAGAATGCATTAACTGTGGTGCTTGTTTTCCTGAATGCCCAAATGATGCGATTTATGAAGCAGGAAGCAACTGGGATATGAATGGTCAGACTTATGGTGAAGGCGATCCAGCACCATCCGGAGCGACAGGTTTTTACTCAGATCAATACTATTATATTGTTCCTGATAAATGCACTGAATGCGTCGGCTATTACGATGAACCTCAGTGTGTAAGCAACTGCCCAACTGATGCAGTTGTTAAAATATAGAACTTCATAGTGCCTCCTTTATTTGTTGGTTAGTTGGTTAGTTAGTAAAATATAGGGGAATAAGTTCAGAGGAGAAAAGGACGGGTTTTTAATCCGTCCTTTTTCTTTTAAACAGTTTCAGGAATTTTCAGTGTTGTCCAAAATAAAATTAAACCTTCTCAATAAACTCTTATTTTAGTTCAGAATTAAAGAATTTAAAGTCGTTTTTAATTGAATCCCTTATAAAAAAGTATTACTCTCTTATTACTAACAGGTTTTAATTAAATGTGGCTAAAGCCCATAATATTCTAATGTCTCTTAATATCAGTTGGATAAATCCAACTGCAATGGATAAAAAATCCATTTAATCAGGATTTATGCAGTTCACTTCAGTGAACTGAAAAAAAAATTAAAAGCAGGAACAGGCTTTAGCCGCATAAATAAATTTATTTTGGACAGATGTGATAAAAATACATTTTTTAATAATAAGATTATTGACATTGGAAAAATGAAAATGTAATTTTGAAGAGCACGGGTAGTATT